>JAEVZT010000471.1 GCA_023392115.1 Chloroflexota bacterium | reverse complement strand
GACGAACATTGAGTTCATCGACGAGGCATCGACGAAGAAGAACGGGACGCCCGCCTCGGTGCTGATCGCCTGCGCCAGCCATGTCTTGCCCGTGCCGGGCGGCCCTTCCAGCAGCAAGCCGTTGAGCGGTTCGCCGCCCGCTTCCTCGAAGACGCGCACGCCGCGCAGCAGCTTGACGATCTGTTTCGCCTGTTCGAGCAGCTCGGGCTGCCCGCGGTAGTCGGCAAAGCCGACGCCTTCACTGCCGGGCCAGACGGTATACATGCGCGAGCGACCGAGGAACCAGAACATCGCCGCGAACTGCCCGATGATCAGCGCCGCCATGAAGATCAGGCGGAACAGGTAGGGGATGAAGCTTAACAGCACGGTCATCACCCCGGCGTCGAGCAGCGCCCATGTGATCAGCCCGCCGAAAATCACCCACCACTTGCTGCGGCTGATGAAGCGGCTGACGCGGTAGCGCAGGCTCTTGCGCCGCTGCTCGACCAGCGTTTGCTCCGCTTCCCACGCATACCGTTTGGGGGCAGGTATGACCGTGTTATCCGTCTGTTTGGCTAGACTCATGATCTGGCTCTCGTAAATACCTCATCACCGGGGCGTCCGCGATCCGCTCCGGCGTCGTTACCGGTCTACTGGGGAGCGGCGGGCAGCATGAACATGGGATGGTTCGGCTGCCCCTCGTACAGAGTCATTTCTGAGGGGCTGGCATAGTTCAGCGTCCCCATGACGATCAGATCGTTGAACTGGGTAAGGCTGCGCGCGCCGGCGAGGTAAGAAGCGGCTTCGGCACGATCGATTTCCATTTGCGCCTGAACAATGCCGATGTAGCTCGCGCCGTTGTCGAGCGTGCTGATCTGCTGCGCGCCGAGGATTAGGATGCGCAAAATGTCCGCGCCTTCGCTCGCCTGCATCGTCCCCTGCCACGTCAATTCAGCCGTCCGCCGCAGCGAGTCGAGCAGGGCGATTTGCCCGTCGAGCGTCTGCATGTCGACGCGCGGCGGGGCGAACAAGAGGTTGACTTGAAAGGTGCGCGCCTCGTCATCTTTGCGAATTTCGATGATGTCGACGTTGCCGGCGGCAGCTTCGATGCGGTCTGCCGCTGCCGAAATCGCCGGATCGGTGCGTCCGAATTTGTCCGCCATGACGAGGTCGAGCGCTTGCACTGTCTGGTCGGCGTTCGCTTCGGGGCTGCCCTCGCCGGTCAGCACGCGCAGCCCCGGCAGGCTGCTGCAGCTGACGACCAGCAACGCGGACAGAAGGACGAATGGAAACAGGTAGACCCGGCGCATAGAACGAGCCTTTGTTGATTCGCAATGTGGGCGATGGAATACATGTATAGCTTAACATGAATCAACGCATCTGAGCGCGATTCTGGATTTGCACTTCCTACAACGCTAATCCCGCAGCTTTGTTTAATTGTCACAAAACCCACCGCTTTTCAGGGGGGTAGCTTGTGCGAGTTGTTTTATAATAGAACGTGAGTGCAAAAAAGGTTCAGTATTGCGGGAAAGGGTTTGCACCAATGTTTAAACTTCGACGATGGGCGCAGGTTCTCATCGTCTTTTTGTTGCTCACAAGCATTTCGGCATCGGCGCAGGGGGGAGCGCCGCTGATCGCCTTCGTCAACAGTTCAAACCAGCTTGTCGTCAGCAGCGCCGACGGCGCTTACCGCTGGATTGTCACCAACCCCGGCGAAACGCTGCTCGACCCGCCCGGCTATCACTGGTCGGCGGATGGGCGGCAGTTGTTCTTTGCCATCCGCGACGGCGCGGAAGCCAGCCTGCGGATCGCCGATGCGGGATCGCAGACGGTGCGCGAAATCGGGCGGACTGCTGAGACGATCACCGGCGGTGGTTGGGCTGGCGGGAGCATGATCCTCGCCTCCGGCAGCCGGATCGCCCGTTACCCGGCGGACGGCAGCGGCGCTGTCGACGCGCTGGTGCAGGACGGCGGGCTGAGTTTCTTCGTTTCCGGCGCACGCCCTCATTTGCAGGACGAGCGCAGCCTGTCGCCAGATGGTCGTTACGCCCTGTACCTGATCGCCAGTAACCGGAATTACGCCGCCGCCGCGCTCGACGGGTCGGCGACGACGGTTGTGCCGCTGACCAACGAGCCGAACGCGGTGCAGTCCGGTTTGTGGGCGGACAACGCGCCGCTGGTCGCCTTCTGGGGCTACGGCGCGACGAGCAACCTCGCGGTGGCGAACGCCGCGACCGGCGCAACGCTGCTGCTCGACAGCGGGCGCAGCGTTCCGATCACGCCGCTGGCGTGGCGTCCGGGGACAACGCAGTTGATCTACCGTGATGCCGGCGGTTTCGCCCGCATCGCCGATGTCGGCTGTCTCCTGTCCGGCTGCGCCGACAATCCGCTTCAGTCCGGCGGCGAACTGCTGCCCGCCAGCGCCGCCGACGTGCAGACCGACGGCACGTGGGTTTACTACCGCGACGGCGAGCAGATTCAGGCGCTGAATCTCGGCTGTGTCGGCTCGAATAACTGCTTGAGCAGCGCCGTGGCGCTAGGCGCGAACGCCGCGCCCGGGACGATCATGCACGTCAGCGGCGGGCGATTGGCATACACGGCATACGCCAGCGATCCGAATAACCCGGCGGATCGTCAGGTGAGCGTCGTCGACCTCGTCTGCCTCGGCAATCCGGCAACGTGCAGCGCGACGCCGGTCTTAAGCGGCGCGACGGCGGGGCTGGTGTCGCCTGACGGGCGCTATGTTGTCGTCGAAATGGCGGCGGGCGGTCTGAACGTGCTCGACATCACGTCCGGTGCAACGGCGTACCTGTCGGACGCAGGCGCACGCCTGCTCTCGGCACGGTGGGGGTAAGCAGTTTCCTAGCGTTCCCGTTCTTTTCGCTTCTGGAGCAGCTTGCCGGCGAGCGAGCCATCCTGTTCTGGTTGATCGGCGGGGCGCGGCGATCGAGGTGCCGACGGCGCGGATCTACCTTCGCCGCCGGTTCGGGGCGTAGGGGGTGGCGCGCCCTGCGTCTTCTCCTGCGCGCGCGCTTTTGCCATGATCAGTGTTGACAGCCGATCCGACGTTTGCGGCGTCTGACGCGGCGGACGGAGCGCTGCCCATGCTCGCTTGAGATCGCCGCGCGTGATCAGCAGGCGGCGCACGGCAATGTCGATCGGCAGCAGCAGCAGCGCTGCCAACAAGAGCTGCGGCGCGAGCGGAGAGGTGGTCGGGACGGCGGGCTTGTGGGCAAACGCAGCGCCGGAGTCGTCGCTGAGGTTCTGCCCGCCAGTCATCTCCGCGAGATCGGGCAGGATGGAGCGGGCGTCGGCGCGCGTGTTGTACTCGGGCGAGTAGCTCATGACCCAGCCGGTTAACAGATCAACTGCCCCGTCGGCATCGCCGATGCGCAGGAAGTACGCCCCCTCGGCGCTTGGCGTGAACGTCGCCTCATAGCGCCCCGGCGCGACCTGCTGCAAGCGCAGCACAACCGCTTCGCGGTCGGGAGAGACGAGTGAAGTCGTCAGCGTCAGCCCGTTGCGGAAATTGCGATCGTCGTCGCGCGCGTCGACGATCAGGCGGGCGGTTTCGCCTTCCATGACGATCCGCGCTTCCAGATTGTCGCTCGCCCCTTCGGTGATCGTCCAGCGCACCGCCTGATTCCAGAAGCGGGCGAAACCTTCCCATCCGATCCAGTTGGCAGCCCAGCGCCCGGTCGCGTCACTGGTGAAGGCGACGGCGCGCCCCAAGCCGTACTGCCATGCCGCCAGAATCGGGTCGCTGAATGGTTCTGAACCGCGCAAGATCACCTGTGCCGTGTCCTTGGGCGTCGTCGCCACGTAACCGAGCAGTGACGGCGACGCGCCGATCCCATCGATGATCGGGTGGATCGCGCCGATCGTCGGCACAAATTCCTCTTCGAAGATGTATGAGCGCGTCGCCAAGACGGTTTCCTGCGCGAAGATCGACGGAATGGTTTCGATCTGCGTCGCTTGATGGTAGTTGCCGCCGCCCGCCTGCGCCATGTCGTCGAGGAAGTCTGCCGCCATGCCGCCGATGGCGATCACCGACGTGGTGACGTCGTAGGTTTCGTACAATTCTTGCGTCAACCGCACCAGTCCGGCTTCGTTCGCGCCGCCGTCGGTCAGCAGGATGATGTGCTTGCGCTCGGACGGTTCGGTTTGCATCGCCTGCGCCGCCAGCGTCATACCGGCGAGGATGTCCGTCCCGCCGCCCGCGCGCAGCGATCCGACGAGGAGCTGCAAGCCAACGCGGTCGAGGACGGGCTGCATCTCGGCGATCCAGTAGCCATCGGTGTCGAACGAAATGACCCCGGCGCGGTCGTTCGGCTGCAGGAAGTTGAGCGAGCGAATGATCGCCTCTTTCGCCAGTTCGATGTTTTCGACACCGCTCGGTCCGATCATCGACATGCTGCCGGAACGGTCGATGACGTAGGCGATCGTCAGCTGCGGTAGCCGCTGCTGGTCGCGGATCTGCATTTCGACGGGCAGCGTTTCTTCGAGCGGCGTCTCGAAGTAACCGCCGGGAGCGTAGGCATTCGGTCCACCGATGGCGATCAGCCCGCCGCCGAGGTCGCGGACGTAGGTTTGCAGCGTTTCCATACGCCGGTTTGACAGCTGGGTCGCCGGGACGTTGTTCAGGATCACGGCGCTGTAAGCCGTCAGCCCGGCGACGCCGACCGGCATATCGCTCAGATCGACAAGATCGACAAGTAAGCCGAGTTCGGTCAGCGCGGCGATCAGCGCGTCGGCTTCGTCCGCCGACGGCGATACGACCATTACGCGTGGCGCGCCGATCACGCGGCTGAAGGCGGCAAGCCCGTTGTTCTGGTAGAAAACATCGCCGCTGACCGGATCAACCTGTACGCGGAAATCGTAGTAGTCCGTTTCTCCAGCTTGCAGAGTGAGCGCGTAGTGGTTATCGCCAGCGCGCAGGGTCACGTCGTCGCGGTGGATGATCGCCCCCGCCGCAAACACGGTGATCGTCGCCCGCGTATCCTGTTCCGCCCTCACTGTCAGGCTTAAGTCGAACTGCTGCCCCGCGCCGACTGCCGCCGGGACGCGCACGTCACTCACCAGCACTTCCGCGCCGAACTCGCGTTCGTACTCGACGTAGCTGATTTCAACGTCGGTCGATGCGGCTCTACGCGCGGCGACTTCGGCATCCCCGACCGTCTGCAAGCCGTCGCTGAGGATGACCATGCGCTTTGCCGCGTCGGACGGGAACAGCGCCAAGCCGAGGCTGATGGCTTCCTGCAAGTCGGTGTTGCCGGTGATCGGCGTCGAGCGGATCGGCGCGACCTCGCGGACGCTGCTCATCGGGCGCTCAACCAGCGCGTTCGCGCCGAAGACGACGATCGCCGCTTCATCTTCCGGACGCATGGCTGCGATCGCGTCGCGCATGTAGGCGACCTGCGCGTCCTGCGCGGCGACGCTGTCCGAGGCGTCGACGAGAAAGACAACCGCCAGCTTGTCGGCAGCCTGAATCGACTGCGCCCCGGCGAGAGCCAGAATCAGCAGCAGCAGGATCAGCGTGCGGATGATCAAGCTGGCGATGTCGCGCCCGCGCCGGAAGGCGACACGCGGTCGCCCGACGTAGACGATCGCCGGAATGATCAGCAGCAGGAGCAGCGCCAGCGGCGCGGAAAAGGTCATTTAGGCGTTCTCATCGACATCTTGATCCATTACCCGGATTGCCCCTCACCCCGGACACTGCGTGTCCTGCCCCTCTCCCACGCAAGCGGGTAGAGGGGCGTGGCTCCCCCTTCTCCTCGCTTGCGTGGGAGAAGGGGGTTGGGGGG
>JAEVZT010000300.1 GCA_023392115.1 Chloroflexota bacterium | reverse complement strand
AGCATCGGGTCGATTTTGAGGTAGTCGATGGCGTCGTAGCGGTGGTTGGACGGCGCGTCGAAGATCGGCGTGAAGTAGATGCAGTCGATGCCGAGGTCGGCAATGTAGTCGAGCTTGTCAATCACGCCGCGCAGATCGCCGCCGTAGAAGTCGCGTCCCAGCGGCGGGTGTTCAGGACGCTCGCCCCACGCCATGAACTTCGGTTCGTGCCCGTAGACGCCTTTCATCAGGTGATCAGTCGACGGATCGCCGTTGCAAAAGCGGTCAGGGAAAATCTGGTAGATGACCATACCCTGCGTCCAGTCGGCGGGCATGCGCTTGGGATCGTAAACGGCGATCTTGAACGGCGCTTGCTCCCATTCGCCGTAAATCGGCGTGTTGCGCCCTTCGACCTGCCGGATTTCGAGCAGCGGCGGGTGCGGGCGGGCGTCGGGATCGTCACTGTGGAACTGGAAATAGTAGGACAGGATCGTTGGCTCGCTCGGCAGCTTGATCTGTGCCGTCCATGTGCCGGGGGTGTCCGACGCATCCATGTAGACGTGCCAGCTCATGTCCCGACGCGTGTCGGTGATGAACACTTCCGGCTGAAGCGGCGAGTCTTCAAGCGTCAGCGCGACCAACGCGCCGAGCGGCTGCGCGGTCGGCGGCACATGAAACGCGCCCGGTGGACGCAGCCGCCTCGCCGCCTGTTCACTGGGGGATAGGGACATACGATCTCCTTGCGTTCGGCATGTCGCCGGATACTGTCTTTCAGCGTTCCAACAGGCACACGGCGGTTTATGCCTCGGCGGTGTCCAGTTGGATCGACGCGCCGGCGGTTGGCTGGCTGACGTAGATCGCCGGTTTCAGTCCGGTGCGCGACTCGTAGTCGGTCGCCGTCGCTTCGACAAAGCTGTCCACACTGTCGAGGCGGACGAGGGCGACCGCGCATCCGGCAAAGCCGCCGCCGGTCATGCGCGCGCCGTAACACGCCTCGTGCGCCCGCGCGCACTCGACCATCGCGTTCAGCGCCGGGCTGGAGATTTCAAAGTCGTCGCGCATGCTGACGTGGCTGGCGTCCATCAACTTGCCCATCGTGACCGCGTCGCCCTGCCGCATGGCGTCCGCCGCCGCCAGCACGCGCGCGTTCTCGGTGATGACGTGGCGCGCGCAGCGGTAAACCACGTCCTCGAGCAGTTCCTTCACCGCTTCGAGTTGGTCGAAGGAAACATCGCGCAGGGCGGGGACGTTGAGGAACTTGGCGGCAGCTTCACACTGCTCGCGCCGGTCGTTGTAAGCCGAAGTCGCAAGTTCGCGCCGCGTTGATGTGTCGAGGATCACGACGACGGTGTCGGGTGGCAGCGGGACAGGTTCGAGCGACAGCCAGCGGCAGTCGATCAACAGCGCGTGACCGGCGACGCCCGCCGCCGAGATCATCTGATCCATGATGCCGCACTTGACGCCAACCCACTGGTTCTCGGCGCGCTGGCTGATCTTCGCCATCTCAGGCGCATCCCACGCGACGCTCGACACGCTGCTAAATGCGCGCGCCGACGCCAGTTCGACCGCCGCCGACGACGACAGCCCCGCGCCGATCGGAATGTCTCCGGCGATCACGCCGTCGAAGCCTCTGAGGTTGAATCCGGCTTCCTGCATCGCCCACGCGACGCCCTTGATGTATTCCGCCCACGCGCTGTGACGGCGAGTCATTTCTATGAGCGAGAATTCAGCCACTTCATCGAAATCGAGCGAATAGACGACGGCGAAATCGTCGTCGCGCGGGCGCAGGGCGATCCACACGGCGCGCTCGATCGCCATCGGCATGACAAAACCGTCGTTGTAATCGGTGTGCTCGCCGATCAGGTTGACGCGCCCCGGCGCGCGGACAACCGCCGTCGCCTTGGCTTCAAAGCGGCGCTCGAATTCTTCCTTGACACGCTGTTCCAGAGACATTTCCGACTCCTCGATGCTGAATGGCGCGGTCAGGGCGCGTCACTCGTTCCGTTTATTGAGCGTTTTTGTAATGCACGTCCGGCAGCGAGCGCAGACGATCGGCTGCCTGTTCAGGCGTTAGATCGCGCTGAACCTGCGCCAGCAGCTCGTAGCCGACCATAAACTTGCGGACGGTCGCCGAGCGCAGCAGCGGCGGGTAGAAATGCGCGTGAAGCTGCCAGTGATCGTAGTTCCCATCATCGTTCGGCGCGCCGTGCCAGCCCATCGAATACGGGAACGAGGTTTCAAACAGGTTGTCATAGCGCGTCAGCAGGCGTTTGAGCACGTCGGCGAGCGCGTCACGCTGATCGCCTGTTAGGTCGGGCAGGCGCAGGACGTGCGCGCGCGGCATGACCAGCGTCTCGAAGGGCCAAATCGCCCAGTAGGGGACGACCGCCAGCCAGTGCTCATTTTCGACGACGACGCGCGTCCCGCGTTCGGCTTCGACGGCGGCGTAATCGATCAGCAGCGGCGACCCGTGATCCTCGAAATACGCACGCTGGTGACGACCTTCGCTTGCGGCTTCGTTGGGGATGAAATTGCTCGCCCAAATTTGCCCGTGCGGGTGCGGATTGGACGCGCCCATCGCCTGACCCTTGTTCTCGAACACCTGCACCCAGCGGTACGTCTTGCCGAGGTCGGCGATCTGTTCCGCCCACAAGTCGACGACGCGGCGGATGTCGGGCAGTTCCATCAGCGGCAGGGTGAGATCGTGGCGCGGCGAAAAGCAGATCACGCGCGAAGTCCCGCGCGCCGTGTCCGCCGCTAACAGGGGCTGTTCCGACGTAGCGTCAGGCGTGTCGGGCAGGAGCGCGGCGAAGTCGTTGGTGAAGACGAACGTGCTCTCGTAGTGCGGGTTGTGTGCGCCGCCGGCGCGTTCGTTGCCCGGACACAGGTAGCATTTGGGATCGTAGGTGGGGCGGTTCTCGTCAGGCCGGCGTTCGACCTGTCCCTGCCACGGGCGCTTCATACGATGCGGCGAAACCAGCACCCATTCGCCTGTCAGTGGGTTCAGACGTTGATGGGGGTGTTCAATCG
>JAEVZT010000406.1 GCA_023392115.1 Chloroflexota bacterium | reverse complement strand
CCGGGCATGTTTTCTGCACCGGTGAGTCGATGCTCCTCGGCGAGAGCGGCTTTCATAAGGTCAAAACGCAGTACTTCGTCAATTCGCTGCTCTACGTGCCGATCATGCACAAGGCGAAGCCTGTTGGCGTGCTGGGCGTCAACAACAAGAGCAAGCATGACGTGTTCAACGACCGTCACCGCGAGCTGCTGATCAACCTGTCGTCCTACGCGGCGATCGCCATTGAGAACGCGCGCATTCACGGACAGAGCGTCCGTCGGGCGCGCGAATTGAAGGCGCTGGTTGACGCGAGTCAGGCGATCAATACGTCGCTGTCGATTGACCGGACGCTGCCGGCGATCTGCGAGCAGTTGGTGCGCGTGCTCAACGCCAGCCACGCCGAGATTTTCGAGTGGAAGCGTGACGACGAGACGCAGGTCTTGCAGTCGACCGGACGCTTCTATCAGGCGAAGTGGCGCGCGGGCTATGAGCTTCAGATCAGCCTGAACGATCGCCCTGCGATCCGATCGGCAATTGAGAACCGGCGGCACGTCCTGATCCTGCGCGATCGCCACGACACGCCGTCTGAGGTCGAGGTCTTGCAGCGGGCGGGCGCGAAAGGACTGCTGCTCGTGCCGGTGACGGCGGGCGAACTCGTGATCGGCGCGCTGCAAGCGTTTTACGTCAATACGCCGCACAATCCGCCTTCGAACGACGCCATTCAGAAGTCGGCGCGGCTGATTCAAGAAACGTGGCTCAGCCACACCAGCAGCGACGAGTACACGACGACGCAGTTTTTCAAACTGCTTGCGGACGTCAACACGCTGCTCGGCTCGGACTGGGTCGAATACGCGCTCATCAGCGTCGAGAAGAAGGCGCTGCTCTTGCAGTACGCGCATGGCTGCGCGTTCTGGCGCGACGGCGCGTGCCCTCAGATCGATATCTCGCGTTATCCCGACCTGATCGAGGCGCTGGAAACACGCTCGCCGGTCAACGTTCATCTGGAAGAGGGCGGGCTGACGCCGGGTTTCGCCACCCTGCTCAAGCTGACGCGCAGCCGGGCGATCCTCGGCTTGCCGCTCATGGATCGCGGGCAAATGCGCGGCATGGCTGTCTTCGCCGACATCGAGCACAATCACCGCTTCAGCGCCCGCGAAATTGATCTGGCACGCGGTGTGGTGGCGCAGGCGGCGACCGCGCTCGAAAATACCGGCTTGATCAGCGACCTCGAGGCGAGCTTGCGCGAGCTGAAAGAGACGCAGAACCGCTTGATTCAGGCGGCGCGGCTGTCGGCGATGGGCGAACTGGCGGCGGCGGTCGCGCACCAGATCAACAACCCGCTGACGACGATCGTCCTCGACACCGAACTGCTGATGCTCAACGAGCAGCCGGGATCGAAAAACTACGAGGTGCTGAGCGCCATTTCGCGCTCCGGCAAACGCGCGGCGGGGGTGGTGCGGCGTCTGCTGGCAACCGCGCGCCCGAATTCTCCGACCGTGCCGCCACAGGCGATCAACGTCGTCTATACGATTGAGGAAATCCTCGCGCTGATCCGCTCGTACATCCAGCGCGAGGGGATGCGGCTGGTCACCGATCTGCCGTCCGAACCGCCGCCGTCCGTGCTTGCCGTGCCGGGTGAGCTTGACGACGTGTGGCTGAACCTCATCCTCAACGCGCATGACGCGCTGGTTGGAATGAAAGACCCGGAGATCGGGGTCAAAGTGACCTATGACGCCGGATCGGAGGAGGTCGAGGTCGTCGTATGGGATAATGGACCCGGCATTCCTGAGAATATTGTCAACGAGATTTTTAAGCCCTTTTTTACGACGAAACCAACGGGGGAAGGAACTGGGCTGGGATTGCACATCTGCCGACAGGTGATCGACCGAGTCGGCGGAACGATCACGGTTCAAAGCACCCCGAACGAAGGCACTCGCTTTGCAGTTCGCCTTCCTATCACTAGGAGTGGATAAACGTGACGCACATTTTAGCTGTTGACGATGACAACGAGGTGCTGGAGACGGTCGGGCGTGTCCTGCGGCACGAGAATTACGAGGTGTCGCTGGCAAGTTCGGCGGCGCAGGCGCTCGTGCGGCTTGAGCAGCGCATGCCCGACCTGATGATCCTCGACATCATCATGCCGGAAGTCGACGGCGTGACGCTCTGCCGCCAGCTTCGACAGGATTCGCGCTACATCGCGCTGCCGATCCTGTTCCTGACGGCAAAGGGCGGAACTGAAGACATTGTCACCGGCTTGGACGCAGGTGCTGACGATTACGTCGTCAAGCCGTTCGAACTGGCGGAACTGCGGGCGCGCATTACGGCGCTGCTGCGACGTGGATCGCGCGATAAGGGCAACGACGCGATCCTGCAGCTCAACGACCTGCGCCTCGACTCGGACACTTATCAGGTGACCGTTGACAACACCAGCATCCAGCTGACATCGACCGAACACCGGCTGCTCCGCTACCTGATGGAGCACCCAAATCAGGCGCTGTCGCCGTCGCACCTGCTGCAAGCGGTGTGGGAATACCCGCCGAACACGGGCGATCCCGACCTCGTTCGCGCGCACGTCCGCAACCTGCGCGCCAAGATCGAGAAGGGCGCGCGCCGCAAGTACATTCGCACCATTCACGGCGTCGGCTACATGATCTCGACATAGGTGTTAGCTACAAACTGGAACTCCGGCGGGTAGTCGGCAAACCTCACCCCGTTTCGCTTCGCTCAACTGCCCCTCGCCCTATGGAGAGGGGCGGCGCGACCGCAGGTTGCGCGGGGTGAGGTTTAAGACCCTCTCAACGCTCACACGCTCTTAACCGGCGTGTGAGCGTTTTCGTTTGCATATTTCACAAATATTTCACGTCCGCGCCCGTTTTTGACGGGGTTCTCACGCTATACTGATCCATATGGATGCGCGGAAACAAACGAGACGTGAAGCATGTATGAGATAATGATTGTCGATGACGATGCCCAAGTGCTGGACATGGTTGAATTGGTACTGAAGCGCGAAGGGTATCAGGTGCAGCGTGCCTATTCCGCTCAGGATGCGCTGGAAATGGCGGAAAGTGAAGCGCCTGACATGTTCGTCATCGACGCGATGATGCCCGATATGGATGGTTTAACGCTCTGCCGCAAACTTCGGACGCAGCCGCACACCACCAAGACGCCGATCCTCTTTCTGACCGGCAGCAATTCGCCGCACTCGGTCGTCGACGCGCTCAGCGCCGGCGGCGATGATTTCATCCGCAAGCCGTTCGTGCCGCGCGAGTTGGCGGCGCGCGTGCGGGCGCACATCCGCCGGTCGATCTTCTACATGGAAAGCAGCACACCCGCGATTCGCATTTTGCCGCGCCAGTACCGCGTCTTCGCCAACGACCGCGAAGTCATGCTGACGCGGGTCGAATTCGACCTGCTCAAGTACCTGTGCCAGTCGCCCTACAAGCTGCACTCGACCGAAGAACTGCTGGCAAACGTATGGCTGTACCCCGACGGCGTCGGCGATGCGGCGCTCGTCCGCAACCACGTTCACAACCTGCGCCGGAAGATCGAGCAAGACCCTGATCGCCCGATGATCATCCAATCGCGGCACGGGCGCGGCTACGTCATCAAGGCGCGCGTGCACGTCGAGGAAGACGTCAGCCAACACGCCTGACGCGCCTTTCTGTACAAAACCCTATCATTTTCTTCACACTAGCAGCACGTTCTAGTCCCGGTCATCGTGTTATGATCACAATGCCGGGACTATTCCCGTTTGTTTGCCCGAACACAGCGAGCTTCTCATGCGAACGTTACTGGTGAAGATCATCCAGATTCTAGACGGAACCCCGGCGGTCTACGGGCAGCGCCAGAAGGGGCAGAGCGTCGTCGAACTGGCGCTGGTCACGCCGATTCTGATCATCCTGCTGGCGGGGCTTGTCGAGATCGGCTGGTTTGCCAACAACTATCTCACGCTGCTCGACGTGTCGCGCGCCGGAGCACGGCGTGGGACGGTGCTTCAGGATCAGCAGTCGCCGCTGTTCTGGGA
>JAEVZT010000389.1 GCA_023392115.1 Chloroflexota bacterium | reverse complement strand
GACCAGACCCCCGCGAGGGCGCACAGCGGCGGCAGGAACAGCAGCAGGAACCGCGGGTCGTAGGAGACGAACAGCCACCACGCCGCGAAGAACGGCAGCGTCCACAGCAAGATCAGCAGCAGACCCGGCGCGTCCAGCTTGCGGCTGATCACGTGGATTATCGAGAGAACCACGCTGGCGACGATCAGCCATCCGGGTATGCCGAAATTCTCAGGGCGGGTGACAAAGGAAAATAACGTCGCCAGCGTACGCTGCGCCTGATCCGTCCATGCCGTCGCCGGGATCATGAATCCCGCCCCGATCAGGTTGCGGATATACCACGGCGCGGCGACGGCGGCGCACGCCATCAGGCTGATCGCCGTCTGACGCCAGCCAATCCGACCGCGCACCCAACACCACGCCAGCCATGCCGCCAGCAGAGGAACGCCGATCAGCCCGGCATTTTTCGTCCACGCCGCCAGCCCGACGAGCATCCCCGCCAGCGCCGCGTCGATCAGACGCCCGTCGCGCCACGTCCGCAGGGCGAAAACCGCGCCGAGCGTGTAGCAGAATGCCATCGGCAGATCGACATAGCCTGACGATGCCCACCTGCCGAAGGTGGGCGTCAGCACGAGGATCAACGCGCCGAGCCAGCCCGCTTTTTCGCCGCCGATCATCCTGCCGAGCAGGTAGGCTGTCGGCAGCGCGCCAAGGCTCAAGAGCGCCGGAACCAGCCGTGCGAGGTAGTCGTTTTCCCATCCCGACGCCAAATAGGTGAAGGCATACCACAGTGGCATCTGCGCCGGGTAAGTGAGGTAGAGGCTGTCCGCGCCCCTCAGCGGGATTAAACTGCGAAGCTGGTACATCTCGACCGCCTGCGGGCGGTAGATGCCGAGCGTGTCATCGCGGTAGAAGGGCCAGTAAACGGCGTTGAACAGCACGGCGGCGGCGATCAGGCTGAAGATCAGCAGGGCGATCCGCGCCTGCCATAAACGGGGCAGGGCAAGCGCGACCTGTTGCGGTGATCCCCGCCCACGCCACCAGCGGATTACGCCGGGAAGCATCAGCGCGAGGTAGGGCACGGCAATGCCCATCACAGTGAACGCGACGCCTATTACCGACTCCCAGAACATGATCAACGACAGCGCGCCGACGGCGAACGCCAACGTTAGCAGGATTGGCAGCCAGCGCGAGTCATCGCGGCGCGCGAGAACTGATGCCGTCGGGTAGGGCGCGATCAGCAGGACGAGGATGAGCAGCCATGCGAACAACGTCTGCATGTCAGGGCGCGAGGTGGTAGATTGCCAGCGGCGGCTGGCGCACGTCGATGACGGCAACGAGTTCGCCCGGTACGGTTGGCGGCGCGTACGACAGTTGTTCAAACCCGGCGTAAGTTCCTTCTGCCCGGCTGTCGTCCATCAAGGCGCTGAGCGTCTCGATATCTTCACCGCTCGGACTCAGGCGAGGGCACTCGACGTTCAAACGCCCCTGCGAAATCGTGCGCAGACTGAAACAGTTAGCGAGGATGCCGATTACGCGCTGCGTCTGCATCTCGGTCAAGAGGGCTGCCGTCTCCCTGATTCCGACCCCCGACCCTTCGGAGTTCATATATTCAACTACATCTCCGGCGGGTAAGGGCAGTTCAGATGGCGCTGTCGCTCCCGTGTAGGCGAAGGGAAGCCAATTCAGCAGTCCCCATGCGAGGACGGTGGCGACGGCAATCCCCTTGAGCGCCCTTGTCTGAGCGATTTGCCCAAGCGCCGCGCCGCCGCAGATCAACAGGATCGTTATCGGCGCGACAATGTGGCGCGAGTCCTGACGCGCGCTCAACGCCAGCACGCAGAGGGGCAGCAGGAAGCACAATGGCAGGAAGAACCGCCGCCGCGCGACCAGCACGATCACCCCCGCCAGCAGCAAGAGCGCCGCGATCACGCCCCCATAGCCGCTCAATGTGTCGAAGCTGGTGCTGAAGTTGCGCGCCAGCGTCTCGAAGACGCCTTCGCCTCTGCCGCCGGTCTGTAGGTAGTAGAAGACGTTGCGCCCGCGCCAAAACAGCACGGCGATATAGATCCCGGTCAGGCTCACGGCAGTCAGCAGCGCCGCGCCACCCCAACGCGCCGCGTCACGATGCGGGCGGTGGCGCAGAGTCAGCGCCGCTAGCACTGGAATGGCGAAATACGGCAGCGCCGAAATCTTCGCCCCTACCGAGACAAATAAGGCGAGTCCGCACAGTACCGCGTCACTCAGGCGAATGCGGAATCGATAGCGATAGGCAAAGGCGAGTGCGACGACAGCCGCCGACGCCGAGACCGGGTCTGCCAGCGCGAGCCGCTCGAAAAAGAAGTGATACGTGCTGAACACGTAGAGCAAGCCGACAAGTACGCCGCCGATCGCGCCCGCCGCCATGCGTCCGAGTGCGGCCGCGGCGGCGAAGCCGGGAAGGACAGCCAGCAGGGTGGCGGCGCGTGCGACCCAAACTGTGTTGTTCGTCTGCGCCGCAAACAAGACATACCACCAGACTGTGAACTGCCTACCTTCTTCCGCGCGGTCGAGGATGCCGCTGCTTACGACCATCCGCCCGAATTCGAGATGAAACACTTCGTCGACGAACGGCGGGAATGATTCAAGCGCAATCAGGCGGGTCGCCCAGAACAACAGCAGCAGCCCAACGGCAACGACAAGGAAATGGCGTCCCCCTCGCGCCAGTCGATCGTTTGTCGTACCACGGCTGGGCATTGTGTGCGGTGTGCTGTGAACTTCCAACCGACTGTCCTTCATGCGAGCCTTACCTCGTTCGGCAGCGGCTGACCGGTCACGCCGGCAATCGCGTTTTCAGCCGCCATCAGCGCCATTTTGTCGCGCGTGCCGACCGTCGCGCTGCCAATGTGCGGGACGATGACGACGTTCGGCAGCGTCAGCAGCGGATCGTCAAGCGGGATCGGTTCGGGATCGGTCACGTCGAGTCCGGCCGCGGCGATCACACCATCGCGCACGGCTTCGTAAAGCGCCGCTTGATCAACCACCGGGCCGCGCGCTGTGTTGATCAGGATCGCCGTGCGCTTCATCTTCGCCAGCGTGTCCCGGTTGATCAGGTGGCGCGTTTCCGGCGTCAGCGGCGTGTGAATGCTGACGAAGTCGGAGCGGCGCAGCAAATCGTCGAGGTCA
>JAEVZT010000381.1 GCA_023392115.1 Chloroflexota bacterium | reverse complement strand
GTTTCGCGCCCTGCCCGATCTTGATTTCGAGGAAGTCGCACGAGTTGAGGAACGCGATGTTGACGCCGAAGCGCCCGGACGCGATCTGGTTGCCGCGATTGCGCGTGTATTTGCCCATGACTTCGGGCAGTTCGCCGCCCTCGCCGTTGACGCAGATGATATTGAGCCTCGCTGCCGCCTCGCCGTATGCCTTATACGATAGTTCGCCCTGCGAGCCGAACGACATCGCGCCGATCAGGATCGGCATGTCGTGATTGCCGACGCGGATGTCGACATCCGCCGGCTGTACGTCGCTTTCCGTCACCTTGAGGTCGATGATGTGGCGCGGCGCGATCGGCATGGCGCGTTCGAGTTCGAGCATGTCCGCCGTGTATTCCTCAAGCGTCAGCTCGCCGAGGGCGATGTCTTCGACCTTCTTCCACATCTTCGGGAACAGGCGGTCGGGGTTTTCCATCTTGACCGTCTTCTGTCCGCTCAGTTCGGTCGCGCGCGTTTCGGCGTCGCGCTGAATGTCGTCCCACGTCAAGCCGCGCGCTTCCGAGCCGAAGTAGTTCGGCGTGCCAAACAGATCGGCGATCGGCGTTGACAAGCCGACCGAGGCGAACGACTGACCGTAGCCGCGCAGTTCGTGGCAGCCGATCGTCGACGTGACCTTCTGGATGCCTTTCGTCAGCGCGTCAACCGTGTTGTTTAGGCGCTGGACGATTTCGTCCGGCGACAGCGGCTGGCGCGGCGGGCGTGGGGCGATATCCAAGCCGACAGCGTAAAGCATGTATGGGACGAGCGCGTTCGCGCCCAAGCCGAGGCTGATGACGACATCGTGCAGGTCGCGCAGCGCTCCGGAGCGCAGGACGATCCCGGCGCGGCGGCGCAGGTTGTCGCCGTCAATGTCGTGCTCGCGCAGCGCCCTGTCGACGGCTGCCACCGCCAGCAGCGGGTCAATCCACAGCCGATCGCCGCCGAATACGTCGCTGTCGTCGAGGATCAGACACTGAACACCCGCCAGCACAAGGTCGACGGCGGCGTCTTGCAACCGCGCGACAGCCGCCTCGATCGTTTCGTCAAGGGCGGCGCTCAGTGACAGGAACGCCACCGCGTCGCCGAATTCCTCAACCAGATCGTCGATCGTCATCGTGCCGTGCGCCGACGCGACTGCCCGCAGATCATCGGCGCTGCCGAGCGCCGGATGCCCGCCGATCAACAGCGGGGTCTTGAGTGTTACCAAGTGGTCATCCGGTCGCACGCCCAAGCCGATTTCCGGGCGCGCCCCGAGGTAAACGGTCGTCGAGAACTGCGCCCCTTCGCGTTCGCGGTCGATCGCAGGGTTGGTCACGACAGCCACCACCTCTTTGAAGTAATCGGCGGTGTTGACGCGCGTCTGGCTGAGCGCCGCCAGCGGACCGTCCCAGCCGAGCGAGCCGATCTGTTCCTTCTTAGTTTCCGACATCGTCTGAATGACATTCAGGTGATAGCGTTCCCAGCCAACCGCCGCCATCGTCGTCGTGTTGAGCGCGGCGGCGCGATCGAGCCATGGCAGCGACGGAGGGGCGGGCTGCGGCGCGGGTTCGGCGACGGCGACCGCTGCCGGGGCGAGGGCAATCCCCGCCGCGACGCCGTGCGATCCGCCGTTCTGCGGAACCGGCGACGGGCGGAAGCCGTTGCCGCCGAGCGACCAGACGCCGCCGCTGCGCGTGTGCTGGAACATGCCGCGCCCGCGCGAGCGGTTCAAAACGTGCTGCTGGATTGCCGGGTAATCGAGGACTTCGATATCGCGCCCCGGCTTGATGATGACCGCCACCTTTTCGCCGGGGGCAAGCGGCTTGGGATCAGACGAGATCATGTCGAGCGGGTAAACGCCGCGTTCGGACGTCGCGAAGTATTCCTTTTCGGTTTCGCCGAACCACAGCGGGCGCAAGCCGAGCGCGTCGACACTGAAGACGCACTGATCGCCGACGCGCGCCGCGACCGCTGCCGGTCCCTGCGCGAACGGACCGAAGGCGCGGCGGATGTTGCCGTACATCTCGTGGATTTCGTCGGCGCCCTGAATTAGATCATGGTCGAACGGCGGGAAGACGTACTCCATCGCTTCGATCAGGTCAAGCCCGTATTCCATCGTCAGCGCGTCGATAACGCCGTCCACGTCCTGCGAGTCGGAGTTGTGCGGCGACAGGTCAATGCCGAGCATCGCCGCTTCGAGGCGGAAGCGCGAGATCGTGTTGAACTCGCCGTTGTGACCGAGGACGTTGAACGGCTGCGCGCGTTCGAAGATCGGGTTTGTGTTGGTGCTGTAGCGCGCGTGTCCGAGCGTGACCGTCGACGCGTATTCGGGATCGCGCAGTTCGGGGTAATAGCGGCGCAAAATTTCGACCGTCCCCTGCACCTTATAGACGACGCTGCGCGACGAGAACGAGGCGAAGTGAACGCTAAGTTCAGCTTCGAGGGCGTGCTGCAAGCGGTAGATGGTCGGCTCAAGGCGGTCGGTCGGGATGCTGCCGTTCAATCCGGCGATCTGCCAGAACAGCGGCTCGCAGTTCTCGGCGTTGCGACCGAGTACGTAGGAACTCACCTTGCCCGGCTGCTCGATCAGCAGCTCCAGCCCGGCAGCCTGAATCCGCTGCGAGACGAGCGCGGTGATCGCGTCAGCTTGCGGGCGCAGGCGCATCGGGATCATCAGGTGGGCGACCCAGAAGTTCTGGCTGAGGGTGAGCGCCGAGCGCAGCCCCTTCGCCGACAGCGACTTTGACCACAGCTCGCGCGGGATGTCGGTCATGATGCCGACGCCGTCACCTTCGCCGTCAACGATGCCGGTGCGGTGTCCCATGCGGGTCAACGCTTCAATCGTGCGCTTGACATTGCCATGCGTCGCCTGCCCACCTTTGCGTACTGTGCAGATCAACGCGCAAGCATCACGTTCACGTTCATCTTCTCGGTGGAGGGGCACACTACGATAATCGCTTAAAGTCATATCGCCCTCACAGCTATACTAAGCATTACTGATATGGAAGTGATCGTAAGTATAGGGAGAAATGGAA
Source organism: Chloroflexota bacterium (assembly GCA_023392115.1). GTDB lineage: Bacteria > Chloroflexota > Anaerolineae > Aggregatilineales > Phototrophicaceae > Flexifilum. The sequence continues at coordinate 1,141 of JAEVZT010000381.1, read as the reverse complement.
GCAGCAAACTACAACAAATTTAGGGCAAAATTATATGTAAAACGCACAACCAGTGGCTGTGCGTCCCTGTGAAATCCGCCTCAAACTTGTGTAATCTGAAAGGCATGAAGTGTGCAGGTTGAACAACAGTAGACAGTAGACAGCTTACAGTTGACAGTTAGTACAAGGGATCTTGCTGTCAACTGCCAACTGTGAACTAGTTTATCGACAGCAGCCGCCGCACCGTCAGCGCCAGATGCAGCGCCAGCCGAATTTCCGGGCGGTTCAGGTCGATTTGTGCAATTTCGTTGATCCGGTTCATGCGGTACAGCAGCGTATTGCGGTGGACGATCAGCATTTCCGCCGTCTGGCTCAAATTGCCGTGACAGGCAAAAAAAGCTTCGAGCGTTTTGATCAAGTCGGCGTGCTGGCGCATGTCATATTCAAGCAGCGGACCCAGCGTGCGCTCGCAGAAGGCGAGCAGCTTTTCGCGGTCAGACAGGCTCAAGATCAACTGGTAAACGCCGAGATCGCCGATGAAGAGCGGCGTATCGGTCTGCAAACGCGTGGCGAGATCGAGCGCCTGCACGGCATCGCGGTAGCTGCTGCGCCAGACGGTCACGTCGCGCGCGGCTTGCCCTAAGCCGATGGCGACCTTCGCGCTCGGGAATTGGCGTTGAATCTCCGTGCTGAAGGCTTTTGCCAGCCTCATGCTCGCGTTGATCGGCTCGCGGTCGTCGGTCGCGTGGAAGACGAGGACTTCGTCTTCGCGCTCGCGCTGCCAGACCAGCGCCGATGCGTGCTGCGCCGTTACCACGCTGTTGATGATCGTCTCGAGCCGTCGCAGCGACGGCGTCTTGTCGCCCTGCCACGACATGACGATGGCGATGTGCGTCTGCGTCATGTCATGCTCGAAACGCTCGCCCTGCCGGATGGCTTCCTGCTGGCTGACATCACCGATCAGCAGGCGGTCGAGGAACGTCCCGCGCAGGCGCTTTTCGGTGTCACTGATGGCTTTCGCCTTCGCCATTTCGATCGCACAGGCGGCGGCGCCGTGTTCGGCGACCATCATGTCGATGTCGTCAAGGTCGTTGTCGCGCCCGATGATTGATAGGTAGCCGCGCCCGACATCCTTCGTCACGATCGGTGATACCAGCCGCGC
>JAEVZT010000364.1 GCA_023392115.1 Chloroflexota bacterium | reverse complement strand
GGTTATAGCCGGAGATCACCAGTTGGCTCAAAATATAGCCGAGGATCAGGTACGCGGCGGGCGTTAGGATGAGCGCCGCCGAGCCGAACGTGAATGCGCCGAGCAGCGTCGCGCCGAGCAGGATGCGCCCGTTCTGCATCGCGATCGCGCGCACGGCATGACCGCCGAACATCACGTTCGTGTACAAATCGATATTACGCGCGACGCCGGGCAGCGGCAGGTCGCGCGGCAGCCCTAACTGCCACTGCGGCATCTGCCCGATGATCACGCCGGCGATGAAGGCGGCGAGGAACACGGCGGTTGTCACCGGCAGCGCCAGCCCGAGACGGCGCACGCTCATCGGTATGCCGCGCTTGTACCAGTCGATCACGCCGCGCGCGGGCGTTCCCGCCTCGTCAGCGGCGACGATATAGCGCCAGACTTTCGCGACCGCGCCGCGCAGGTTGATGGCGTCAATCGTCCGTCCAAGTAGTTCTTCGCGGTTGAAAATGCTGTTGCCGACGCGCAGCAGCAGCACGACGACCACCAGCATCCCGGCGATAATTGCCCACAACGCGCCGATCCCGTTCGGCGAGTCGGCGTCCGGCGCGAGAAACATGATCGCGCTCTCGCCCTGAATGACGAGCGTCATCGGGATAATGATGAAGCTGGCAAGCAAATTGGCGGCGCGCGTGCTCGTCGTCTGGCTGCTAACGACGACCGCGCCGGTGATCATGACAAGCGCCTGCGCCGTCGTCAGCAGCACGATCTGGAAGATCAACACCGGCTGCGGACGCCAAGCCAAATCGCCGAACAACAGACTGCCTAAATAGACCGCCATGCCGCCATAACTCGAAATCAGCGGCGGCAGCATCGCCGAGAGCATCTTGCCGATATAGAGTTCGGTATTCGTCAGCGGTGTGCTCAAGAGCGGCTCAAGGCTGCGCCGTTCCTTTTCGCCGACGAACGTTTCGAGCGCGATCACCAGCGAGATCGAGATCGGAAAGAAGCCGACGATCATCAGCAGAAACGGGATCATCCGTTCGCCGATGATCTGCGCGCCAAAGCCCTCGACGAACCCGGCGAAGCGCCCGGCGACGAACTGCGCCAGAAACGGGAACAGGAACGTCAGGATCAGGATCGGCGCGATGATGCGCCAGTCGCGCAAGCTGTCGCGGACTTCGCGCCGCGTCACGATCAGCGCGTTGCTCAAGGTGCGGCGGATGCCGCCCCCTCTGTCAAAACTGCGGTCGGCGATCGTGCTAGCCGTCATGCTGTCCCTCGTGCTGTTCATCTTCTTTGACGACTTGCAGGTAAATATCTTCGAGCGTTTGCGACACCGGCGCGAGCGTGACGACGTCGACGCCGAGCGCCATCACCCGCCGGATCAGCGCCGGATTTGTTGTGTTCGGGTCGGGAACGCGGAAGCGCAGCCAGTCGTCGCCCGACGCTTCGACCGCCACCATATCGCCGATGTCTTTTGCCAGCCCGTTCAACTGCCCGCCGACGCGCAGTTCCATCAGCGGCTCGCCGACAAAACGCCGCGCCAGCGCTTCGAAATCGCCGCTGGCAATGATTTTCCCCTGCCGGATAATGGCGATACGGTTGGCAAGCTGCTGGGCTTCGGTCAGGTTATGCGTCGTGATGAGGAAAGTGCGTTCGTCGCGCTGAAGCTCGATGATCGCATCGCGCACCAGCTTCGCGCTCTGCGGATCCATCGCCGAGGTTGGTTCGTCGAGCAGCAGCACCGGCGGGTCGTGGAGCATCGCCCGCACCAGCGCCAGCATCTGTTTCATGCCTTTGGAGTACTCGCCGAGCGTCTTCTTCAGCGCGAACGACAGCCCGAAATGCTCCATCAGGTCGAGCGTGCGTTTGCGGCGCACGTCCGCCGGCAGGTGATAGACCTGCCCGAAGAAGTCGAGGTATTCGACGGCTTTCATGCGCTCGTACAAGCCGTGCTGTTCGGTCAGCACGCCGACGTGCGCGCGGACGCGCTCCGGCTCTTTGACCACGTCGAAGCCGGCAACGCGCGCCCATCCCGACGACGGCGCGAGGATCGACGTCAACATGCGAACGGTCGTCGTCTTGCCCGCGCCGTTGGGTCCCAGCAGCGCCAGCACCGTCCCGGCGGGGATGTTCAGCGAGACGGAGTCGACTGCCAGAAAGTCGTCATAATACTTGGTTAATGCATGGGATTCGATCATGGTGTGGGAGACTCAACACGCGGACGTTGAAATCACCCCATTATCGCACAACAGTTCAGCGCAAAGCCTAAACAAAAGGTGAACGGTAGTCCGGTGGCACGTCGGGAAGAATCTTCTCTAGTTCCACCAGCAAGGGTGGTAGGTCTTCGGTCACGGTCGACCAGACCTGATCGAGATCGACATCGAAATAGCCGTGTACAAGCCGATTTCGCATCCCGACGATCAGATACCAAGGAATTTGAGAGTACTGCTCACGGGTTGAACTGCTGACATTGGCTGCCGCCTCGCCGATGATTTCGACAGCCTTGACGACTGCAAAGACGAGCTGTAAATTCGAGCCGAGCTCAGCCCGCTCGACGTTCTCCATGAACTTCAAGGCAGCACGCGCAGCATCGCGCATGTGCAGCAGACGGGAAACATCATCAAGCGGCATATATAACCTGAGCGCGTGCGAGGACATCTTGACGAAAATAGCGGCTCAACTCCGCAGGCGTCCGCAGGTCGACGGGCTGCCCGATCAGCTCGGCGAGTTCAAGTTGAATCGCTGTCATGCCGAAAAACCCCGGCACATGACCCGGCTCAAACTCGACCAGCACGTCGATATCGCTGTCGGGGCGGAAATCGTCGCGCAGCACCGAACCGAACAGCGCGAAGCGGCGAATATGATGCCGCTGACAGAACTCGGCGATCGCCTCATATGACACAGGAACACGTTCACTGATCATGCGCTGCTCCTTCACATCACCAGCGTATAACAAAAACAGTTCACAGTGACACCGATTCTCACTGTGAACTGTTGACTGTCAACTCTGAACTCGACTTACGCCTGCTTGACTGCTGGCTGCTGCTGCTCACCTGCCGTCGGCACGGTGCGGCGGCGGTAGATGAAGATGGCAAGCGCGATGAAGAACATGATCGCGCTCGTCACCTGCGACGAGTTGAGCGACGTGCCGGGGATGTAGGCGATCTCGACGCGCAAGAACTCAAGCAGGAAGCGGATAAACGAGTACTGCATCAGGTAAATCAAGAAGAAATCGCCGTAGCGCAGCGACTTTCGGTTGCGCAGGAAGACGTTCAGCAGGATGATGAACGCCAGCAGATTCCACAGCGATTCGTACAGGAACAGCGGGTGAAAGCGCGTCGTCGCCTGCGGGTAGTCGACCAAACTGCGGTACGGCGAAACGCGGTGCTGCGCGTCGATCAAGATGCCCCACGGCAGTTCGGTGACCGTGCCGTACAGCTCCTGATTGACGAAGTTCGCCCAGCGCCCGATCGCCTGACCGAGCGGCAGCGCCACGCCGGCGATGTCGAGCCACGGCGCGACCGGCAGGTTGTTCCGGCGCAGGTAAATATACGCGCCGAGCAAGCCGCCGAGCACCGCGCCGAAGATGCTCAAGCCGCCGCTCCAGATGGCGAGCGGACCGTTTTGCAGGTTGCCGATGTTCTGCAGGAACCAGTTCAAGTCCATGCCCTGCTCGACAACCGCCGCCGGCGGGAAGATGACGAACCACAGACGCGCCAGCACGATCGCGGGGATGATCGCCCATGTCAGCGCCCCCCAGACGTGATCAGGGTCGCGACCGTCGCGCTTCGCCAACCGAGCCGCCACCATCGCCGCGACCAGCATAGCAGCGACGATGATGATCCCGTAGTAGCGCACCTGCAACCGGTCAAACAGGACGACGTATTCGGATTGGAACTCCATAATCATGCCTCGGTCTTGTCAAGATATTTATAAACGAACCACAAGCGCTGCAAGCCAGTGACATTCGTCCCCAGCGCCAGTACCCACAGCATCGGCACCAGCAGCGGCGGCACAAACAGCATCAGCAGCAGCGCAACGACTCGCTCGAAACGCGAAAACAGTCCTATTTTAACGGAAAGATCGGCTTCGCCAGCGCGCGCGCGGACATAGCTTACCACAAAACTGCCCATCAGGGATGCCAGACTTAAGAGCAGATTGTCGTACTGATCGACGGTCGCGAAGTAGTAAGCCAGCGCGCCGAAAATCAGCCCGTCGGCGTAGCGATCGAGCGTCGAATCGAGCACCGCGCCGAAGCGATCGGTGCGCCCCATCGCCCGCGCCACCGCCCCGTCGAGCGCGTCGAGCGGCAGGCTGATCAGCAGCAGAATCCCGCCATTGAGAAGCTGCCCCTGCGCGATGAACAGCGCGCCGATCGCCACGACGATCAAGCCGACGATCGTGATCGTATCGGGGTGAATGCCCATGCCGTGAACAAATGCCCCGGCGCGTCGCGTCAGTCCGCCGGTCAGGGCGCGCATCCGGTCAGACAGGGTGACGGGTGTTGGCTGCTGCGACATTCGACTTAACCTCGCTGCGGCGTCATATACCACTCGGTGAATTCAACGCACTTTCCCGCGTCATCGAAGCGGATGACGAAGAGGTTGGCGAACATCTGGCGGAGCGAGCCGTCGTCGTTGAAATAGTGCGTCTGACCGTTGACCACCGCCGTATTGCCTTCAACGGCGAGCGGGTGATACTCGGCTTTCCATGATCCCGGCTTGTCGGGATTCTCCAGCCAGTTGGCGATGATCGCCTCGCGCCCCTGATCGCCCTCGTCGAACGGGTCATGGTGATAAACCGCGTTCTCGGCGAACAGGTCGGCGATCTGCTGCCGGTCATACGTGCGCCACGCCTCGATGTACTTGTCAAGCCAAGTCTGTACCGATGCCCTGTCGATCATCGTCCAGTCCTTTCCCCTCAGATTGGGCAAAGTTTACCGCAAACCAGCGTCAAGATCGCTCTTGATTATTGGCGCGGCGTCCATTACACTTAGTCGACATTACGGGGCGTAGCGCAGCTTGGTAGCGC
>JAEVZT010000322.1 GCA_023392115.1 Chloroflexota bacterium | reverse complement strand
CTGGGCGCTGCTGGCGGGCGCGGCGATGTATCTGCTGCTGGCGGTTGTCGCCGTCAATTTCGTGCGCGCCAAGACGCCGGCGCGGGTTCGACAGGTTGAGGGCTGATGGAACGGACGCTTCGCGATCAACTCACCGATGCCTACATGGCGTCGATCCCGCTGATCAGCCTGAATGTGCTCTGGTTCTTCGTCTCGCTGCTGATCGTGACGCTGATTCCGGCAACCGGCGCGCTGTTCTACACGATGAACCTGATCGCGCACGGCAAGTCTGCCAGTTTCGGCGACTTCTTCGAAGGCTTCCGCCGGTATTTTTGGGTGAGCTGGCGCTGGGGGCTGCTCAACGTCGTGATTATCGCCGCCGGCGTCGCCAGCTTCACTTTTTACGCCACTTCAGAGACGTCCGTCCTGTCGTTGGCGGCGCAGATGGTCGTCGGCGGGATACTGGCACTGTGGCTGCTGCTGCAAGTCTACATGTTCCCGCTGATCTTCGAGCAGGAACAGCCGAGCCTGCGAACGGCGCTGCGCAACAGCCTCGTCATTTCCGCCAAGTTTCCGCTGCGGAGCATCGGTACGCTTTTGCTGATCGCCCTTGTCATGCTGCTGACGACGCTGGTAATCTATCCGGCGTGGATTTTCATCACCGCGAGCTTGAGCGCTTATCTGGCGAACCGGGCGACTGTCTACGCGGTCACCCAATTGAAGGGCGCGACTGCCGCCGAGCCGCTGCAAGGGGATTAATTGGCTGAAGGATTCACACTCTGGCTGACAGGCTTGTCCGGCGCGGGCAAGACGACGATCGCCGTCGCGCTGGCGGGGGCGCTGCGGGCGCGCGGCGTGCGCGTCGAACGGCTTGACGGCGATACGGTGCGGCAGGGCTTGTCGCGCGATCTCGGTTTCAGCAAAGCCGACCGCGACGAGAACATCGCCCGCGTGACATTCGTCGCCAAGCTGCTGTCGCGCAACGGCGTCGGCGTGATCGCGGCGTTCATTTCGCCGTACCGCGAGGCGCGTGATAAGGCGCGGCGCGAGACGACTAACTTCATCGAGGTATTCGTCGACGCACCGCTGGAAACGTGCGCCGCACGCGACGTCAAAGGCTTGTACGCCCGTGCTTTCGCCGGAGAGCTGAAGGATTTCACCGGCGTCGACGATCCGTACGAAGCGCCGGAATCGCCGGAGATCACGCTGCACACTGATCGCGAACCGGTTGATGCCTGCGTTCAGAAGCTGCTCGACTACCTTGAAACCCACGACTTCATTCCACGCGCTGCGACCGTCGCGCAGCCTGCCGCCACACCGGACTAACACCATGCCTCATGACCTGATCCAACCGCACGGCGGGACGCTCGTTAACCGCCTGCTGACCGGCGACGCCCGCGCCGAAGCGATCGACGCTGCTGCCGCGCTGTCCGCCATCACACTCAACGAAACCAACCTGTGCGATCTGGAGATGATCGCGACCGGCGCGTTTAGCCCGCTCTGCGGCTTCATGGGATGCGCTGATTACCAGACCGTCGTCAACGACATGCGGCTGGCGAACGGCTTGGCGTGGACGATTCCGATCACGCTGGCGGTCGATGCCGAACAAGCGGCGCTGATCACGATCGGCGGGCGCGTCGCGCTTCTGGAAGGGGATACGCCGGTCGCCATCCTGCACGTCAGCGACAAGTTCAGTTATGACAAGACCGTCGAGGCGGAGCGCGTCTACCGGACGACCGACCCCACCCATCCGGGCGTGGCGCGGCTGTACGCGCAGGGCGATGTGCTGATCGGCGGCGACGTTGACGTGATCGCGCTGCCGTCACAGTCGCGCAGTTCTTTCCCCGACCTGCGCTTTACGCCGTCGCAGACGCGGCGCATCTTCGCCGAACGCGGCTGGCGGCGGATCGTCGGCTTCCAGACGCGCAACCCGATCCACCGGGCGCACGAGTACATCCAGAAGGCGGCACTCGAAACTGTCGACGGGCTGCTGCTGCATCCGCTGGTCGGCGAAACGAAAGGCGACGATTTACCGGCGGAAGTGCGGATCGCCAGCTATCAAGCGATCGTCGCGGCGTATTACCCGGCGGCGCGGGTGGTGCTCGCCGTGTACCCGGCGGCGATGCGCTACGCCGGACCGCGCGAAGCGATTGTCCACGCCATCACGCGCAAGAACTACGGCTGCTCTCATTTCATCGTCGGGCGCGACCACGCCGGGGTGGGGAACTATTACGGCAGCTACGACGCACAGCACATCTTTGACGAGTTCAGCCCCGACGAGATCGGCATAACGCCCCTGTTCTTCGAGCACACGTTTTACTGCCGCTGCTGCGGCGGTGTCGCCAGCACCAAGACCTGCCCGCATGACAGCAGCGCGCACGTCGCGCTGAGCGGGACGCAGGTGCGGCAGATGCTTCAACGCGGCGAACCGCTGCCCGAAGAATTCACGCGTCCCGAAGTCAGCGCGATTCTCCTGCGCGCTATGCTCGAGTATCAACGAACCTGAAACCGGTTCGAGAGAGACAGCGGCATCACTCTGTAAGCAAGGGGAAACAAGCACTTGACTAGTTTGTTAGTATTAATAAAATATAAATTGAATGTTTTGAAATAAGAGCTGTTGTGCCTTCATCGCCCTCTCTGTTGTCGTTCCCCTTGCAGCCATCCGTCACCCACCTGCCTTCCGCTCTTATTTCACACGCCGCCCGACAAACAAATAGAAAAAGGAACTTACTTATGAATACCCGCCGTCTTTTCTTGTTCGTAAGCGTACTTGTTGTTGCAGCTCTGGCTGTGACGCTCACCGCTGCCTTGTTACAGGCGCAGGAGGCAGAATCGACGCCCGAAAGCCGCAATGAAGCGCTGCGAGAGTTGGCGCTCCGCATCGTCGATGAAGCGTTCATGCCCGGCGATATGGAAGTCCTCGACAACTACCTTCATGAGGATTACATCGTGCATTCCCCGTTCGGCGATCTGGATAGGGAAACCACAAAAGGTTTCTTAGGTGGTTTGCGGAATGCGCTGACGGAGTTTGAAGCCATTCGCGAACCCGTTGTCGTGGAAGGCGATTACGTGGCGGCTCGCAACGTATGGACTGGTGTGTTTAGCAACGAGTTTGACAGTCCGTGGGGGTTGCTCGAGCCGACGAACGAGCCGCTTGTCTGGGAATTCATCCTGATCTTCCGTTATAACGAGGACAACTTGATAATCGAAGAATGGGTGCAGACCGATGTATTGGGCTTAATGATGCAGCTGGGCGCACCGCTGCCGGAAAGCGAAGCGCCGTAATCACGGGACTCAAACCAACGAATTGGGTGCGGACAGGTCATCCCTGTCCGCTTTCGTATCCAAAGGGAGCGTCCCACCTCCCATTAATATCAGCGCTGACAATTGTCGCTGCGCATAGTGATCTTCGATTTTGAGGCAGCAGGGGTGTAGACTTTTCTCTAAAAACATGCTATATTGCACTTGCCATATGGAGATTCAAAGACGATTTCAGTCTGATCCATAAAGCTGTATTGGGCAAACACCCACTGGCGTCAATTGAGAATACACCGAGTGAGCACGAATAGAGTACCAGAGTGCGCGTTGTGCAGTTTTCTCACGGACTCGTCAGAGTTCCGCGTGACTTCCTGATAGTCGGGTGTGTGTAATAGAGCGTGGCAAATCTGTCTTTCAGGAGAAGCTAGAAAAATGTCAACTCGTGCTCGTGGTGTCGTCAAGTGGTTCAATGGTGAGAAGGGCTACGGCTT
>JAEVZT010000314.1 GCA_023392115.1 Chloroflexota bacterium | reverse complement strand
CGAGTGCCGAGTGCTGAGTGCTGAGAAAGAAGAGCTGAGTGCTGAGTACCGAGTGCTGAGTAGAAGACAGTACTGACCCTGAGCAAATGCATTACCGGACTCAACGCGACATCCTTCTTTCCCTCAGAACTCAGTACTGCGTACTCAGCACTTTTTCCTCATAACTCACTGCAATCCCACATGAAGCCGCAGCGTTCGCAGCGAACTTTGCACGCGCGGCGGACGGTCGGCGCGTCGCAGGCGGGACAAACCGTCGACAAGGTGTAATTCGGCAGCGACGCGGGGGAAACGGTTACGCGGTTGATCGGTGGCGCTTCGGCGTCCGCGCGGCGCGGTTGGCGCTCGTCAGATGTCATCGGGCGTTCTCACAGGAAACAAAAACAGGCATTCCCAGTATACTGTAGAATGCCTGTTTGGAGAGGCGACGACCGGATTCGAACCGGTGATCAAGCTTTTGCAGAGCTTTGCCTTACCCCTTGGCCACGTCGCCGACGTTTGGACATTATAGTCGAACGGTGGAGCAGTGGCAAGGCTGAGATGCCGGCTTGCGCCGTTCGACAAAACCCGCCACAATAACGATCATGACTGACGAAACGAAACTGACCCCACCTGAAAACGAACTTGAGCCGGAAACCGTCGACACGGTCGAACCGGAAGCCGTGCCCGTTGTTCCCGAAATTGACGCTGAAGCGCCGCCGGTTGAACCGGCTGTCGATCCGGCTGACGAACCCCTTGACGAGTCGTTCTACAGCGGCGATTGGAGCGCCTACACGCCCGATCTAGGCGAGATGGACATCGACTCGGCGCTAGCAGCCGTCGCCTCGTTGAGCGAGCCTGTCGCGGAGCGTGAAGCCGACGAGCAGGCGCGGATTGACGCGCGCGAAAAGGCGATTCCGACCTACGCCCCCGAAAGCGCCCTGCCGCCGATGACAACGCTCAAGCGCGGGCAGTTGGGATCGGTCGTGCCGGCGCTGCTGTTGATCGCCATCGGCGCGTGGCTGACGCTGACGACGACGTCCGGCGCGGCTGTTGATCCCGTACTGCTGGCGGGTGTCGCTCTGGGTGCGGTCGCGCTGTCGCTGTTCGCCCAGTGGCTTGGGTCGGGACGCTGGTCGCGTGGCACACTGTTCTTCGGCGTGCTGATCGCGCTGGCAATGCTGTTCTTCGCCGCCGGGATGCAGCCGAACGGGATCGACCTGACGCAGGCGTATCCGCTGCTGCTGGCGGCGTTCGGCGCGGCGCTGATCGTCGCCGGGCTGCTGGCGCGTCCGGTCAAGGGACGGGCGTTCATTCCCGGCGCTCTGCTGATCGCGGCGGGCGGTCTGGGTCTGGCGATTAACCTCGGCATGATTCCGGCGGAACTGCTGTCGTTCGCCGTGCCTTTCGCCCCGTTCGTGCTGATTGCCGTCGTCGTGCTCCTGCTGCTGCCCCGTTTTCGCAAAGGCGAATGAGGCTCGGCATCGACGCGAGTCGAACGACCGTCGCCCGGCTCACGGGGACGGAGCATTACGCCCTGCAAATGATCCGCGCACTCCTGAGCCTCGATCATGGGCATGACATCACACTCTATTTCCGCGACGAGCCGCCGCCGCGCTTGCTGCCGACGCCGTTCCGCGCTTTTAACCGCGCGGTGATCCCGTTCCCGCGCCTGTGGACTCACCTGCGTCTCGCGGCGGAATTGTGGCGCGACCGCCCCGATCTGGTCTGGGTTCCCGCGCACACGCTGCCGATCTGGTTTCCCGGACGCGCCGCCGTCACCCTGCACGATCTCGGCTACAAGCTGTTCCCGCAGGCGCATCCGGCAGGGCAGCGCCAGTACCTTGATCTATCGACGCGATATTCCGCCCGCCGCGCCGCCTTGATTCTTGCCGACAGCCAGACGACCGCCGACGATCTCGGACGCTTCTACGGCACGCCGTCGAGCAAAATTCGCGTCGTCTATCCCGGCGTCGACGCGCCGCCGGTTGGCGATATTCGCCTCGTGCGCCGCCGCTACGATCTGCCTGAACGCTATTTCCTGTTCATCGGCACGCTTCAGCCGCGCAAGAATATCGCCGGCATCGTTCAAGCGTTCGCCCGCTGGCGCGCCGATCATGCTGACGAGCAGGCGGCGCTGGTGCTGGCAGGCGGCAAGGGTTGGCTGTACGATCCGGCGTGGACGGCGGGCGTCGACGGCGTGATCATGCCCGGTTACGTCGACGAGGCGGATAAGGGCGCGCTCTATGCCGGGGCGCTGGCGCTGGTCTTTCCGTCGCTGTACGAAGGCTTTGGCTTTCCGGTGTTGGAAGCGATGTCGTGTGGCACGCCGGTGATTTGCAGCCGCACGTCGAGCCTGCCCGAACTGGCGGGCGATGCGGCGCTGCTGGTCGATCCCCTCAATATCGACGCGATCGCCGACGCGATGGGGCGGGTGGCGTCGGATGCTGCCCTGCGCGAGACGATGCGCGCGAAAGGCTATCGGCAGGCATTGAAATTCACGTGGACAGCCGCCGCGCAAGCCGCGCTCCGGGCGTTCGAAGAAGTCGGATAGTTAGAGCATGAAGCATCGTTTCTTGATCATACAGCTCGCCGACATCGGCGATCTTATCCTGTCGACGCCCGCGCTGTCGGCGCTCCGCGACGCCTATCCTGACGCGCACGTCGCCGTCCTGACGACGGCGCACGCCGCGCCGGTCCTCGACGGGACAGGGCTGGCTGACGAGATCATCACCTTCGACAAGCACACATTCAATTCGCCGAAGGCGCTGCTTCGCCCGAACAACCTGCGCCGCGCGGTCGCGCTGGCGATCAAGCTGCGGCGCGGGCGCTACGACACTGCCATCTTCTTCCACCACTTCACGACGCGCTTCGGGACGCTCAAATTCGCCGCGCTGACATGGAGCGCCGACGCCGTCAACCGGATCGGCTTGGACAACGGTAAGGGTTTCTTCCTGACGCGCCGCCTGACCGACGAAGGCTTCGGCGCGCGCCATCAGGCGCAGTACTGGCTCGACCTTGTTGGCTTGATCGGCGCGGACAGCACGCCGCGTGCGGCACGGATTGCCACAGCGCCGCTCGTCGATCTGCACCGCTTCACGTCGCCGCTGCGGATCGCCATCCACGCCGGAAGCGGTGGTTACAGTCTGGCGCGGCGCTGGGACGCGGCGAAGTTCGCGCAAGTCGCAGACCGCTTGAGCGAGGCGTATGACGCGCAGATCGTCCTCGTCGGCGGCGCGAATGACGACAGCGCCCGCGTCCGCGAGCTGATGCGTGGTGATGCTATCGACCTGAGCGGGCAGACGAGTCTGAGCGAGCTTGCCGGACTCCTCGAAAGCTGCGATCTGTTCATCGGCGCGGACAGCGGCGTGATGCACGTCGCGGCGGCGGTCGGCACGCCGG
>JAEVZT010000223.1 GCA_023392115.1 Chloroflexota bacterium | reverse complement strand
TGTTGACGCTCTGCGGCTGCAAGCCGATGTGTCCCATCACCGGGACGCCGACTTCGACGACCCGGCGGATCGTCTCCGCCAGATATTCGCCGCCTTCCATTTTGACAGCGCCAACATTCGTTTCCTGCACGAGCCGCCCGACGTTCGTCAGCGCCTGCTCGACGCTGACGTTGTAGCTCATGAACGGCATGTCGCCCACGACCATCGCTTTCTGCGTCGCGCGCATGACGATCGCGCTGTGGTAGATAATGTGATCGAGCGTTACGGGGATCGGCGTGTCATTGCCCTGCACGACGAAGCCAAGACTATCGCCCACCAGCAGAAAATCGATGGCCGCCGCTTCACTCAAGCGAGCGCTCATCGCGTCATATGCCGTTACCATGACGATCGGTACGCCATCATCTTTTCGTTTTTGAATGTCACGTATTGTCGTTCGCATGATCGCTGTCCTGTGAGAAAAGAGACTCGATAGGCTCCGGCGTCAGCCCGCGCAGTTTCAACATCGGGTACGACAGGCGCGCCAACCCGCGATACATTTCCACCAATGACGTATCAACAGCCGCCAACGCGCGCAGATGCGACCCGATAGTCGCCGTGTCGAGCCGCGTTAGCGGACCCGTGAGCGCCGCCGGAACGCCGTGCACAGCCAAATTGTCGACAGTGCCGCCGACCAGCGGATTGAGTGCCGCTTCCGCCGTCGGATGATCCGCGCCAAGCTGCCGCAGCAGCGACTCGGCGACCGCGTACAGTGTCACCGTGTAGTTGCTGGCGATCACCAGCGCGGCATGGTAAAGGGCTTTGCCGCCGGGCGGGATGCTGATCAGCTTGCCGTCGAGCGCGGCGACGAGGTCGACCAGCCACGCGCTCAACGGTGTCTGCGGCGCGGCTTCGACGGCGAAGGCAGCCCCGAGCAGCCCCATGATCGCCGTCTCGACGTCGGCAAACGGGAACGCTGGGTGCAGCCCGCCGGTCATCGCGCCGCGCTTTTCCAGTTCCGCCAGCGCGCCGGCATCTTTCGATCCGCATGTGTGGACTGCGCCCCGCCCTCGCCAGTCGGCATCTGCCATGCCGTCCGCCACCTGCTCGACAACATCGTCAGGGACGGCGATCACCGTCAGATCGGCATGACTTGGAACGTCTTCAACGCGGCTGACCGCGCGCGCGGCGACGATCGCCGCCAGCGACGCCGCCCTTTCGGGGCTGCGACTGTAGATTGCGCTGATTGTATACCCGCGCGCATACCACAGACGTGCCAGCGTCCCGCCGACCTTACCCGCGCCGATGATGCCAATCGTGAATTCTGCTTTCCGGGTTTCAGGCACTATGCCCCCGGCTCTATGCCAAGCGGGGTCGGCGTCGGGATCGGTTCGCTGATGTAAATCGTCACCGTACATGACGCCCGTAAGGCGTTCGAAACGTCGAACACCGAAACGCGGAACTGGTACTCGCCCGGCTCATAGTACGCCGGGACGAACTGACCGAGCGGTCCGAGTTCGGCGACCGGCTGTGACCCGTTGACGCCGATGTAGGCAAAGTTCCCCGACGTCGACTCCCCCTTCAGTTCAAAGCGGTAAAACGAGAAATTCTCGGTGTTCGCCACGCCCATAACCGTGATCGGCTCAAAGACGATCATGCCGTTGGCGGGCACTTGCAGCGACACGTCTTCGGAACTACAGACTGCCGCCGGCGCGTTTGGCACAATCGTCCCGACAGGCGTGGGCGTGAGCGTCGGCGTCGGCTGAATCTGTGCCGCCGGGTCGATGTCGCCCAACTGCACGCCGCTGGCGTCAATCACCAGACCGCCGCTCGCGGGCGCGGGCGTGGGCGTGCTGAATTCACCATCCTCGACCACCTGCGCCAGCGTAATCGGGTCGACCCGCGACGCGCTCAGGGTCGGCGCGACGACCTGCTGCACGCCGACGACGATCAGAATCGCCTCAACGACGAGAATAACCGCCGTCGACGCGTTCGCCCGCCGGTAGCGTGCCAGATCGCGCTCAAGCTCGAATTGGGTCGCCCGGTAGGCGTTATTCGAAAGCATCCACGCGCGCAAGGTCAGCAGCAGCGCCGCGCCGAGGACGATATACAAGCCGGTAGCGACTTGTTCGATAAAAAAGACAAGACCTTCCATCATTCCAACGTTCGCAAAACTCCGCGCAAAAGCCGTTCAAGCTTTGGCACAAGGATTGTACTCGCTTCCAACACTTCGTCATGACTCGTCTCTAGCGACGTGTCGATTGCGTCGATCGCGCGGTTGGTGATCCCCGAAAACGCCAGCACGCGCATCTCTGCATGACGCGCCACGAGCACCTCATGAACCGTCGACATGCCGACGGCATCGCCGCCGAGCGTCCGCAGCATCCTAACTTCCGCCGGAGTTTCGAACTGCGGACCCGATAAGCAGACGTAGACGCCGGTTCTCAAAGTAATCCCCTGCTGTTCGGCGACCTGCTGCGCGCGCCGGCGCAGCTCACAATCGTAGGTTTGCGCCATGCCGACGAAACGCACGCCGAGTTCGCTGTCGTTCGGACCCATGAGCGGATTCCCGCCCGCCATGCCGATGAAATTGATGTGATCGTTGATCAGCATCACGTCACCGACTTGAAAGTCGCGGTTCAAACCGCCCGCCGCATTCGTAAGGATCAGCGTTTTGACGCCGAGCCGCTGCATGACGCGGATCGGGAATGTCACCTGCTGCGCGGAGTAGCCTTCGTACAGGTGCGCCCGCCCCTTCTGCGTGATGACGACGCGCCCTTCAAGACGCCCAAGCACGAGTTCGCCGGCGTGACCTTCAACAGTTGGCTGCGGGAATCCGGGAATATCGCGGTACGGAATTTGCACACGGTCTTCGAGCACATCCGCCAGCACATTCAAGCCAGAACCGAGCACCAGTCCGACCTCTGCCTGAAGCGGGGTGGTGTCGCGAATGACCTGTGCAGCTTTGTCATAATCGGCGCGCGTGAATGCCATGTCGTCAGCTCCCGTCGATGCAGTATGCCCCTATTATACCCGCCTTGAGGCGGGCTTACGATGTGCAGGTCAGACCATCACATCCACCTTTGACAAGCGCGCCCCACCTCGCGCTATAATGGCTGCCGGTAGATCGTTATTGGGAACGGGTGAATGGTTACTCAAGTCAGCGCAGAGAGAGCCGTGCTGCTCTACGCGGATGCCTACAAGAAATTCTATAAACGTCTTCCGCGAGAGCTGCGAGCCATCGATCACAACTGGGTCATCGTAAACGGGGCGCGCGTGCAGGCATCCGAACTCGAATATCTGACGGCGCACCTGCTCCAAGCCTACAACCGGAACAACGTCCAGAAACGCAGCCTCGTCACCCGGTTGATCCACTGGTTCAGGCAGTAGGGTTACGCGAGTCCGGCGCGCCTGCGCTCATCCCGGTAATCTTCAGGTGTGTCGACATCGCGCAGGACGCTGTCACTGTCAACTGTCACGTAGGCGACCCGATCAGGGTAACGGTTAATCACGTCACGCGGCGCGCCGTCGTCGGGCAGCGCCAGAATTTCCGCCCAGTAACGCCTATCGATCAGGATCGGATGCCCCCGGCGCATCCCGTAGCTCGGCGCGACGATCTCACCTTTCCCCTCGGCATATGCCATCAACACTTGATCCACAATTCGGGGCTGGATACGTGGCTGATCGCCGAGCACGATGAGCGCCGCGGCAGCGTGATCCGGCATTGCCCGCAGCCCTGCCTTGACCGAAGACAGCATCTCACCCGATTCGAAGGCGGCGTTGAATACGCTGTCCGCGCCCATGCGTTCGGCGGCAGCGCGCACCTCACCGGCGCGACTGCCCGTGACGACGGTGATCGGATCTACACGCGCCAGCATTAACTGGCGAATGATGTGCTCGACGATCGTCCGGTTTTCCGCCCATGGCAGCAGCACCTTCGATTGACCCATCCGCCGCGCCATCCCCGCCGCCAGCACAACCGCGCCGACCGTGCGTTGATGTTCGCACACCGGATCGGACGCGCGCGTTGAGCCAATCGCCGCGCCGGAGAAGCGCGGCGACTTCAGCGTTAGTTTGGCGATCAACCGCGCCCGCGCCCGCAGATAACCCGAACACGGCGTCCGGTTAATCCACGCGATCACCCGCGCCCGTTCGGGCACGCCGCGCAGCCCCATGTCATCGCCTCTCAGCACCTGCGCGACCCATGGCGACTTCACCGGGCTGCCGGGCTGAAAGCCGAAATGGTCAATGATCGCCTGCGCGTTGTAGACGTGTTCGTCGTCGAGCGGCTTGCCGAGTGCGGCAAGCGACGCCACCGGCACGACGAGCGACGACTCGGCGGGGATCACCGGCTCGTGAGGACGTGGCGCCTTGAGCGGCAGCCGGCGCGAACCGTCTGCTTCGATGAGCAGAGCGTCGGCGTTGACGGCGTCGAGCAGCCAGCCGATCGCGTCCGGCGCTAATCCTTGAACTTTTGTCTCGTGTACAGCTGTGTAGACGAACGCGAATCGCCGCTCATCAAGGATATCCGCGATCGCCCGCCTGCCCCGATCTGCCTGCACCGCGCCCGGTAGCAGCTCAAGTTGTTCCACGCCGATGCGGGTTGTCGTCGTCGCTAGGACGCGCCAGCCCTGCTCGACCAGTTCATGTCCAAGCGTGATCAGCGTCGAAGACTTGCCGCCCGCCCCGACGAACGAAACCACATCACCCGGCACAATTCCAAACGCCTGTCGCAGCTTCATGATGGGTTCAGAAATGGGCGGATTTGCGGCGCGGAAAGGACGGCTTCAAGCGCGCCGCCGCCAACCGACAGTGACTTGTCGGAAATGGTGAAGCAGTGTTCGCGTTTCGCGCGCGGGTCGAGGTCGCCGATCTTTAGCCCCGGTGTGACTTGCACCGACTCGTGAATCAGTCCGCGCAGCACGCCGGCGAAGGCGGCGATCACCGGCTCGCCAGCGGCGCGCGCGATCACCTGCCCTGCTTCGATGTGATCGCCAATCTCCGCCAGCGGCTCGACGCGCCCCGATGTTGGAGCGCGCAGCACCCGCGTGTGTGTCTTGTCGAGGACGCGCGCCGGTTCGCCCGTATCCGGTTCGGCGCACCCCTCATAGATCACCCGACCGAGGTCATGCCCACGATTGGTCTCAATCACGACATGGCAGTCAACGCCCGCGTTGAAGCCGGGACCGAACGCGATCACCAGCGGCGCATCGCCAATCGCCGTGCCTAGATTGCGTTTCTCCATCCGCGCGTCGATGACAACCGCTGGGCGCAGCGATTCAAGCGCCGCGCCACCCGGATCGACAAGCACCGGTATTTCGTCCACCGCGAGAACCGCTCCAACTTCATCGATGCTCGCCACTCGTTGTCCCGTCACCCCTTCAACCGTCCGCGTCCCGCTGAAAACGGCATCGGCGAAGGTGACAGTACGGCGCACGACCAGCGGCGCGGCGAGTTCGAGCACGACGACCGGAAAACCGGCGCGATGCAGCCGAAAGATCGCCCCGCTCGCTAGATCGCCGCCGCCGCGCACAACGATCAAGGCGCGGTTAAAGAACGCCAATGCCCTGCTCCCGCAGCTTCGCCACAACGCGATCGGGCGTGAGCGGAATCTCATTGAAGTGGACGCCTGTCGCATCGTGAACCGCCGCCGCGATCGCCGGAGCGATCGGGATGAACGGCATTTCCGCCATGCCGCGCGCGCCGAATGGACCAATCGGGTCGGGATATTCGAGGATCACCGATTTGACCTCGACCGGCACGTCAAGCACCGTCGGTATCAAGTAAGTCGACAGGAAGGGGTTGCGAATTTTTCCCTCAATCGAGACAAGGTGCTCCATCAGCGCGTAGCCGACCGCCTGCACAACCGCGCCTTCGATCTGTCCCTGCACCTGCTGCGGATTGATCGCCCGCCCGACATCGCTCGCATTGACTACGCGCAAAACGCGAACGAAACCTGTTTCGACATCGACTTCGACTTCGACCGCCTGCGCGACATAGCCATAGGCGAAGTTCGGCTCCGACTTGCCGGTCATCGGGTCGTACGGGGTCGTCTTCGGCGGGCGATATTGGAACCTGCCGATCGCCGGGCGATCCTCGTTGTTCCATGCTTCCAGCGCCAGCTTCGCTGCCCCGCGAACGGCGTTTCCCGCCATGAAGGTCATTCGCGACGCCGACACGCTGCCCGACGTCATTGTCTCCGCCGTATCCGCCGCGATGATCTTGACGCACTGGATCGGCACGCCGACGGCTTCCGCCGTCATCTGGACGATCGCCGTGTGCGGCCCCTGCCCGACTTCCGCCGCTCCCTGCCTGACGATCACCTGCTCGATCGCGCGCGCGCCGTGAATCTCGACGGTCGCCCAGCTCTGCTCCGGGAAACCGAAACTGTAACCGACGTTTTTATAACCACAGGCGAAGCCGATGCCGCGCCGCAGCGCCGGGTTGGAAGGCTGCACGACCGGCTGGCGCTTCCAGCCGTCTTCGCCGCGCGACCAGTAGCTCTCCAACGCCGCGTGTTCAATGACTTCGGGCATGCTGACGCCGGCAGGCAGCGGCGTCCCGACCGAGAGAATGCTCCCCTCACGGACGCTGTTGCGCATCCGAAGCTCAACCGGATCCATTCCGAGCGCTTCCGCCAACCGGTTCATCATGCCTTCGGCGGCGAAACACGCCTGCGGCGCGCCAAAGCCGCGAAACGCGCCGGTCGGGATGTTGTTCGTCAGCACGGTATAAGTGTCGATGTGGCAGTTCGGAATAACATACGGACCGGTGATCATCAGGTTCGCGTTGCCGGTCACCTTCGACGACGTGTAGTTGTAGGGACCCGCGTCGGCGACCAACCGCGCCTCGACTGCCACCAGTTTACCTTCGCGTGTCGCGCCCCATTTGGTGCGGATGTGGAACGGATGCCGCTTGTGGTGGTAGAGAATCGACTCTTCTCTGTTCCAGATTGCTTTGACAGGACGCCCGACCGCGCGCGCCGCCAGCGCCAGAACGATCTGCAGCGACATGTCCTCGCGCCCGCCGAACGCCCCGCCGATCGCCGGGTAAATCACGCGCACCTGCTCCAGCGGCAGGTCGAGCGCGTGGGCGATCAGTTCCTGATCCTCGTGCGCCCACTGCCCGCCGACAACCACCGTCACGCGCCCCGTG
This sequence comes from Chloroflexota bacterium, assembly GCA_023392115.1. GTDB lineage: Bacteria > Chloroflexota > Anaerolineae > Aggregatilineales > Phototrophicaceae > Flexifilum. Next base: position 3,108 of record JAEVZT010000223.1, on the reverse strand, counting down.
TCGTCCACATAGGCGATGCCCGCTTCAGGCTGTAAGTAGGCGTGTTCCTGATAGCCTGTCGCGAACTCATCCTCGATCACGACGTCCGCCTGCGCCCAGCCCGCCGCCATGTCGCCGAGCCGGATGCGGTAATGGGCGAAGATGTTGTTTTCGACCTTCGCCTGAATGCGCGGCGCGCCGTCGAGCATCGCCGCTTCAGGATCAAACACCGCCGGTAAGTCCTCGTACTCGACACGAATCAGCTTCGCCGCCTGCGCCGCGATCGCTTCCGTTTCGGCAACGACCAGCGCGACGTTGTCCATATAGCAGCGGACGATATCCGCGCCCGGCATATTGCTGCCGGGTCCGCACAGCACCGGCTGATCTTTCGTCACCAGCCCGTACTCATTGACCGGGACATCTTTCGCCGTCAAGATTCGCACGACGCCCGGCAGGGATTCGGCTTCCCGCGTGTCGATCGACAGCACGCGCGCGTGCGCCCGGTCGCTGAAGCGAATCTTCATCCACAATTGACCGTCCATGTCGAAATCGCCGGGGAAAGCCGCCTCGCCCGTAACTTTACCGAGCGCATCGATTCGTCGTACCTGCTTGCCGACGGCGATACTTTTCTCTCGCTCCATAGCTGACCTCAATCCATATTTTCAGTTGCGCCGAAAACCATCTGCGCTGACTTTCGACGAATGCGCTCCGCTTCCCGGCTCAAAATCCGGTGCAGAATAGCAACCGATGTCGCGTAGGTCGGGTCAACGCCCATGTAACTCAAGTTCGTCCCTAGATTCTTGCCCTTCGTGAACGGCGTATCAGAGGCGTAATGCAGGATGCCGATGTCGAACGGCGCGCCGTAGAGCGTCACGATCTCATTCTGCGGGTGGCGCTTGGGGCGGACGACTTCGTAGATCGACGACAGGTAAGGTCCCCCTTCCATCTCGATCACCGTATAGCCTTCCTGATAGAACACGCTCATGTAACGCGAGTTTTGCAGGAACGTTCCAAGCGCGCTGATCGCCTTCTGGTTGTCAAGCACCGTCCCGTAGGTCAGGAACGGGGCGACGTCCTGCGCCGTGAAGCAGTTGTTGAACAGGTAGGTGTTCTGCGAGTGCTCGTCGTGGACGACGTTCGAGATCATTACGTCGCCGATGCGCCCGTTGAGCGTCGCCGCCTTGCCCATGATGTACACGCCGAGTGTCCGTGACACCTGTTCGGTCAGCCGTGTCAGCAGTTCATACGCCGCCAAACCGAGCGGGTAGTCGATGTTGACGATCAGCGCGTCGCTCTGCGCCAGCCAATCCAGTTCTTGACCATCATATAAGCGCGGGTCGAGCCAGTCCGGGCGCAGCCGGTTGATCTCGATCACCTGCGACTCGAGATCGAAACCATGCTGGCTGGCAACGCGGTGAATGCCGATCTCGCGCTCGTTGGCGCTCATTTCGAGGCGCGGCGCGCGGTTCTCGTCGTCGCTCAGATACTTCTTTAGGACGTAGTACAGGAAGTTGTGCTTGTGCGTCTGTCCGCTGTCTTCGAGGATCGCGCGGTACTCTTCGGCGAGTGTCTGATGCCCGCGTTTCTGGATGAACTGCATGATACTGCGCTCCTCGCGCAGCGCGAAGCCTGTCAGCAGGTTTACAAGTGAGTGCGTGTTGCTGGAGACGAAATACACCGGGCGTTCGTGCAGCTGCACCTGTTCGCCGACCTGATCGACAAGCTCGCTCCACCAGTGCGCCGTCGCAGACCGGTACGCTGCGAGCGATCCCGCCAGCAGGCGAACGCCGAACTGCTTGCGCTCCTGCGCCATGTGGCTGAGCGTCGCTACGAAGCGCCCGCCCCAAACCAGTTCGAGACGCCGCAGGTCGGCAGCTTCGATGTGCAGCGCGTCCGCGAGCATGTCGATTTCACTTTCGGTCAGCGGATCGTGCCGGTGCTGGTGCTGTGACAGGAACAGGCGCGGAATCGCCCCCTGCAGCAGCCCGTGCATCTTGTTCCATTCGATCTGGTAGGCGGTCAGAATCGGGATCAGGTCGTCGATGTCCGACCGGCTGACGACGAATACCGCCAGCGTCGACTTGCCGTCGACGTGCATGCGGCGTCGGCGGCCGGGCGAAAAGACCTTTTCCCAGTCTGTCACCGCGTAGCCCGACTCGTGGAACTGCTTCTCCAGCTGACCGAGGACGACGAAGTTCACGTCGGTGATGCACGCGGGCAGGCGCAGGCTCGTGTAGATCAGCGCCGATACGTCGGGTTCGGGGCTGCGCGCCATGACGTGCAGCGACGAGTCCATCGTCATATGGCTCTCGACGAGCGTTTCGATTTGAAACGTGTGGGTCGAACGGAGCAGCGAATAATACGTCCGCATGTACAGTTCGATCTCTTCGCTGCCTGTGCGCGGGACAGTGCGATCCATCGCCTACTCTCTTTTCTCAAAGTTGTCGCGGAACTGGCGGTTGACGCGGCGCTGGCGCTGCTTGATCGCCCGCTGCTCGCGCAGGCGAACGCTGCGTTCTTTCATCATCTTCGTCTCGTCGATGTCAAGCGTTTTCTTCGGCGCGGCGATGGCGATGATCAGCGCGACGACCAACGCCAGCATGAAGAAGACGATCACCGCGAAAGCAATCTGAAGCTGCTGGTTCGTCATCCCCGCCGGGGCGAACGCCGGAAACGTCCGCCGCACCCAGCGGATCACGTCCGGCGCGACAGCATAGGCGATCACCGACAGCGCGATGATGAGCAGGAAACCAGCCGCCGCCCAACTCCGTCGCGACCCGCGATTCTCTGCGATCTTAATCTGGCTCATGCGACCTTGCTCCTTGTCGCTCTCCTGCTTCGACGAATGCCTGAACGATCTTGTAGTACCCTGTACACCGGCACAGGTTGCCGGTGATGCTGGTTTCGATCTGTTCGCGCGTCGGGTGCGGGTGTTCTTCAAGCAGTTTCGCGCCCGCCATCAGGAAGCCCGGCGTGCAGTAGCCGCACTGAACCGCTCCCTGCTCGATGAACGTCTGCTGGATCGGGTGCAGAACGCCGTCCGTCCGAAGTCCCTCGATCGTGACGATCTCCGCGCCGTGCGCGCGCGGCGCAGGCCCCATACCCGCCATGCCCGCCGCGCCGTCGAGG
>JAEVZT010000211.1 GCA_023392115.1 Chloroflexota bacterium | reverse complement strand
GCCTGCGCCAGAGCGATGCCGAGCGCTGTCTTTCCGGTCGCCGTCGCTCCGAGGATGACGACCAGCGGCTTATGTGTCTGGTCACCAGTCAAGCGCGTTTTCCACGTGTTCAATGATTGGCTTTCCCCGCGTCGGGAGGGCTACGGCGATAGCGTCGATACGCCAATTTGGCGTGTTGAGATGATGGGACGCCAGATAAAGGTGGGCAAGCGCGTTCAGCTTGCGCTGCTTTAGCGGCGTGATGCTCGCGAATGACGCTTCGGTGCTGCCACTGTGGCGCGAGCGGACTTCGACGAAGACCAGTGTGTCGCCCTCCCGCGCAATGATGTCGAGCTCGCCTTTCGGGCAGCGCCAGTTCATCTCGACGATCGTATAACCGCGCGCCCGCAAATGCTCGGCGGCGATCTGTTCTCCGCTTTGTCCAAATTCACGCTTCATCGTGCACAATCTCATGCAACTTGCATATGTGAGTGTGGTGCCGCCTAGTGCATTTTACACATCACACGTATGTGACATTTTTCGCTAGTATAGACACACACGAACTGCCAGCAACAGCATAGGAGTCAAGATGACGTTTATTATAGCAAACGCCAACTGGATCGCGCTTGCCGCGAGCCTTGTGGGCTTGGTTTTCGCTGCCGTTACTGTACGGTGGTTGTTGGCTCAAGACACGGGAAATGAGCGCATGCGTTACATCGCGCGCGCGATCCAGACCGGCGCGCAGGCGTTTCTGAGCCGTGAATATCGATATGTAGCGATCCTCGTTGTCGTTGTGACGGTGCTGCTCTTGATCGTCAGTGCTATTCCGAATTCAGGCATGAGTCCATGGACGGCGCTCGCCTTTATCAGCGGCGCGGCGGCGTCGGCGCTGGCGGGGTACATCGGCATGAGCGTTGCCGTACGTTCGAACCTGCGCACCACGGCGGCGGCACAGAAAAGCTTGAACAGCGGGCTGCGCGTCGCCTTCGCCAGCGGCACAGTCATGGGGACTGTCGTCGTTTCGCTGGCGCTGCTTGGCATCAGCCTATTGTTCGCACTACTGACCAATGTCTATGCCGATGACCCGGCGACGGCAGCCAGCGCGCTCGCCGGATTCGGCTTCGGCGGCACGTCGATCGCGATTTTCGCCCGCGTCGGCGGCGGCATCTTCACCAAAGCGGCGGATGTCGGCGCGGACTTGGTGGGCAAGACCGAAGCCGGAATCCCCGAAGATGATCCACGCAATCCGGCGGTGATTGCCGATAACGTCGGCGACAACGTCGGCGATGTGGCGGGGATGGGGTCGGACTTGTTCGAAAGCTACGCCGGTTCGATCGTCGCAGCGATCGCCATCGCGGCGCTCGGTACGACGGTTGCAGGCGCGGCGGCGATGGATGCTGAAGAACTGCGCTTGCGTATGAGCGTCTACCCGATCCTGATCGCTGCGGGGGGGCTGCTGATCGGGCTGCTCTGCACGTTCCTCGTGCGCACGCGCGAGGACGCGACACAGGAAAGCCTGCTTGGTAGTCTGCGACGCGGCGTTTACTCTGCGAGCGCGCTTGTCGCGCTGACGATCATTGTGCTCGGCTCGGTTCTCGAACTCGGCACCGGGGTGATCATCGCGTCACTGTGCGGGCTGGTCGCAGGCGTTGGCATTGGCTACTTCACCGAATACTTCACGTCGGACACGTACCAGCCGACGCGGACGCTGGCGGAAAGCTCGTTGGGCGGTCCGGCGATCGTCATCATTCAGGGCTTGGCGCTCGGCATGAGGAGTACAGTCCTTCCGGTCGTGATCGTCATTGTCGCCACGCTCGTCGCGTTCCAGTCGGCTGGGCTGTACGGAATCGCGATGGCGGCGGTCGGGATGCTGGCGACGCTTGGCATTACGCTGGCGACCGACGCTTATGGTCCAGTTGCCGACAACGCCGGTGGCATCGCCGAAATGGCGGAACTGGGCGGCGCAGTGCGTGAGCGTACGGATGCCCTCGACAGCCTCGGCAATACGACGGCGGCGACAGGGAAGGGCTTTGCGATTGGCAGCGCGGTGATGACGGCGCTCGCGCTCGTGTCGGCGTTCATCAGCGCGACCCACGCGGGTGAGGGGGCGGCGGTGCGGACGTTCGCCGATACCATCCTCGACGCGAGGCTGATCACGGGTTTGATGTTCGGCGCGATGCTGCCTTACCTGTTCAGCGCGCAGACGATGGTCGCGGTCGGGCGCGCAGCGCAGAAGATCGTTGTCGAGGTGCGCCGTCAGTTCCGCGAGATTCCCGGCTTGATGGAAGGCAAAGCCGAGCCGGACTATGAGGCGTGTGTCGCCATCAGCACGGAGAGCGCTATTCGCGAGATGATCGCCCCCGGCGTGATCGCAGTGGCGACACCGATTGTGATCGCCATTTTGACGGTCATCGGGCGCGGCAACTTCCTTGAGAGATTCGTTGGTGTCGAAACGCTCGTCGGCGTATTGATCGGCTCGCTGATTTCGGCGTTCATGCTCGCCGTGATGATGGCGAATGCCGGCGGCGCGTGGGACAACGCCAAGAAGTATATCGAGCGCGGTAATCTGGGCGGCAAGCGGTCAGACGCGCATAAGGCGGCAGTCGTTGGCGACACGATCGGCGATCCGTTTAAGGACACGTCGGGTCCGTCGCTGAACATCCTGCTCAAGCTGCTTGCGATCGTCGCGCTGGTGATCGCGCCCATGCTGGCGGTGTAATGTCAGGGTGAGGCGCAGGCTGTCTGCGTTGGGACGACGCATCACGTCGCCTAGAAGGCATTCAGCAACACAATCAGTACACTGGAAATCAAAAAGGGCTGGTATGCAAACTGCCAGCCCTTTCCCGTGTCATTCAACTGTGATTATTGCTGCGACAACAGCTTGCGGAATTTGTACCCGTAGATGATGACGCCGCGCGTTCCTTCGGTTGTCAGTTTGCGGGTCACCATTTCGACCCGGTCGCCGATGGCGACAGAGTCGCCGTCCAAATCCGTGAGCTGCGCTGTAATCAATGGTCCTTCGTCAAGCTTGACCAGCGCGATGACGTACGGCGACTGGTGTTCAAAGCCTTCCGGTGCTTCCTGTACGGTCGTATAACTGTAAACCTCACCCGTGCCTGAAAAGGTAAACCGTTCCCCCAGCTCGACCTGCTTACGCGAAGATTCCATTGTCGATTAGCTTCCGAGCGTGACCGGCACCTGCTTCGGCGTTGCGCGTACTGCCGTCTCGATCTCGCGAGCCGCTTGATCATCGTTGTCTGCGGGGCGGTTCTGCAAGCGCACATCGCCATTCTGCAGGCGAACGCCTTCAAGACGGTAACGCTGTGAATTCAGTCGCCAGTGTCGCGAAATTTGCATGTTCTTGCTACTCCCTCGTTCTTGATTTTCGTGCATTTTTGCACAAGTTTGCATGATTCTACGTTGCGAAGGCTATCAAAAGCTATCAGAGCCGCCTCTGATAGGTGTCAGGAACGCTGCAAAACCTTCGCGCATAACAACTCGTTCGCCCGTCAGAACCCTAAACGCTCGCTGACAGAATGTGCGTGACGGCTGTGCTGGCGATGCCACCGAGGCTCTGTATCATAGCAATGCGCACGTTCTCCACCTGATTGGCGCCCGCAGCACCGCGGAGCTGCATGACCGCTTCGAGGGCTTGATAGACGCCGGCAGCTCCGGCGGGATTGCCGCGGCTTTTCAAACCGCCAAATGTGCTGATCGGCAGCCTGCCGCCGAGGTTGATGCTGCCGTCCTTCGCGAGCTGCCAACCTTCGCCGCGCCCCGCGAAGCCCGCGGCTTCAAGCGAGAGCACGCTAAGGATCGTGAATGCGTCGTGAAGCTCGAACAGGTCAATGTCGCCCGGTTCAAGCCCCGTCTGCGCGTACGCCTTGCTGACTGACTGCCGCGCTGCCTTCAGTTCAAGCAGATCGCCGCGCTCATGCACTGCAAGCGTGTCGGAACTTGCCGCGCTGGCGATGATGTGAACGGGGCGGGGCACCATGTCCGCCGCGCGTTCGGCGGTCGTCAGGATGACAGCCGCCGCGCCGTCAGCATCCGGGGCGCTGTCGAACAGGTTGACCGGGTCGGCGAGCATCGGAGCTCTCGCAAACGCGCCCGGCTTGATCTGGTTGCGGAACATGGCGTTCGTATTCTTCGAGCCGTTGGCATGGGCGTTGATGCTGAAGCCCTCGAACGCGTTC
>JAEVZT010000209.1 GCA_023392115.1 Chloroflexota bacterium | reverse complement strand
GTTTACGGCTTGCCGCAGCGTGACGCTGTCCAGCTCGCCGTCGATCAGGTCAACGCTTCCGGCTATCTTGGCGAAGGCACGACCTTGACGCCGGTCTTCGGCGACTCGGCGGGCGACCGCGAGCAGGCGATCTCCGCCATGACAAGCGTCCTCGAGCAGGATGTTGTCGCCGTCATCGGTCCGACGCTGTCGTCGGAAATGTTCGCGGCGGGTCCTGTCGCGCAGGAAGCCGGCATCCTTGTGCTTGGCGTGAGCAACACCGCCAACGGCTTGAAAGAAGGCATCGGCGACTTCTACTATCGCGACAGCCTGCCAGAATCGGCGGTTATCCCGGGCACGGTCGCGCAGGCAGCCGAAATCCTCGGCTTGGAACGCGTCGGCGTGCTCTATGGCAATGACGACGACTTCACGGTCAGCGGTTACGAGGTATTCATCGAAGCCCTTGAAGAAAACGGCGTCGAAATCCTTGGCGAGGAAACCTTTGCCACCGGCGACGTCGACTTCAACGCCCAGCTCACCAACCTGATCAATGCCCAACCGGACGCGCTGGTGGTGTCGGCGCTGGCAGCCGAAGCGACGCAGATCATCCTTCAGGCGCGCTCGCTCGGCTACGACGGTCCGATCATCGGCGGCAACGGCTTCAACTCGCCGGCAGTCCTCAACCAGACGGGCGAAGCCTCGAACGGGCTGATCGTCGGCGGCGCGTGGAACTACTTCAACCCCAACCCGTCGCCGGAGAGCGTATCGTTCTCGGCGGCATTTGAAGAAGCTTACGGCTACCCGCCGGATCAGTTCGCGGCACAGGCGTATACCGGCGCGTGGCTGGTGGCAACGGCGCTGCGCTGCGTCGACACGGTCGAACCGGCAGCAGTCCGCGACGCGCTGGCGCAGATCAGCGACTTCAACACGCCGCTCGGCGTCTTCAGCTTCGACGAGGCGGGCGAACCGCTCCACGAGCCGATCGCGCAGGTCGTTCAGGATGGCGCGTTCGTGCCGCTGGCATCCGTCGCGAGCGAAGGAAGCTAAAACATTTGACCCCACCCCGAACCCCTCCCGAATTCGGGGAGGGGCGAGGACTTGGTTTGCTCCCTCCCCTGAATTCGGGGGAGGGATGGGGAGGGGGTAAGAAAACCAGCGCGATCCGTAGGGAAACACCCCCTACGGATCACCCGCGTGACTCTCACCAACAGCGCGCACGCGCTCGAAGAACACCACTATGAACATTGCGAACATCAACATTTTGCAGCAAATCGTCAACGCGATCTGGTTGGGCAGCGTGTACAGCCTGTTCGCGCTCGGCTACGCGCTCGTCTTCAGCGTGCTCGGCGTGTTGAACTTAGCGCACAGCGCCGTCTTCATGTGGGGCGCGTTCATCGGCTTGGCGGCGGTACTCCAGTTCAATATGCCGGTCTGGCTGTCGATCCCGATCGCGATGATCGGTTCGGCGGTCATCAGCGTCGCCCTTGAGCGAATCGCCTTCGCGCCGCTGCGCCGCCGCAACGCCCCGCGCATCTCGCAGTTGATCAGCAGCATCGGCGCGGCGATTCTGCTCGTCAGCCTCGCGCAGTTGATCTTCGGCACGCAGCCGCAGCGCTTCCCGCTCGGCAGCATCCCAACCGACACAGTCCCCGGTCTGCCGTTCCGCATCACGCCGATCCAGATCATTGTCGTCGTCATCTCGCTGGTGCTGATGGCGCTGCTCTGGTTTCTCGTCCAGCGGACGCGGCTCGGGCAGGCGATGCGCGCCGTCGCCTTCAACCAGAAAACCGCCAGCCTGCTCGGCATCCACGTCGGGCGCATCTTCCTGCTGACGTTCGCCTTCGCCGGCGCGCTCGCGGGCGCGTCAGGCGTGCTCTACGGGCTGGCGTACAACGCCATGACGCCGTTCATCGGCGAGCAGGTCGCGCTCAAGGGGCTGACGGTGATCGTCCTCGGCGGCATGGGCAGCATTCAGGGCGCGGTGATCGGCGGGTTCGTCGTCGCGGCGCTCGAAGTCTTCAGCATCGCGCTCGGCGGCAGCACCTACCGCGACGCGATCGTGTTCGCGCTGCTGTTCCTGATCCTGCTCGTTCGCCCGCAGGGGTTGGTCGGGCAGAAGCTATCGACGAGGGCATGACGCATGGACTTCCTCAACAGCATCGGCATCAGCACCATCGTCTTGCAGTTCATGCTCGTCAACGCGATCCTCGGCTTGAGCATCTACCTGACGCTATACACCGGCATGTTTTCGCTGGCGAACGCCGGTTTCATGGCGATCGGCGCGTACACCGGCGTGATCCTGACGCAGGAATTTGACCAGACGCTGCTGGTCGGCTTGATCGGCGGCATGATCCTCGCCGGGCTGATCGCCATCCCGATCGGCGTGCCGGTGCTGCGCCTGCGCGACATCTACCTCGCCATCGCCACAATCGGCTTCGGCGAAGTCGTCCGCATCCTGATCCTGAACTTCGACACCATTGCCGGGACGATCACGGGCGAGCGCGTGCGTCTGACGCGCGGCGCGCTCGGCATCACCGGCATCCCCGTCCTGACGCAGACATGGCATCTTGTCCTGTTTCTGGTGATCGCCGGCTATTTCATCGTCCGTCTGCACCGCTCACGCTTCGGGCGGGCGATGGCGGCGATCCGTCAGGACGAGCAAGCGGCAGCCAACATGGGGATCAACGTCGTCTTCACCAAGAACGTCGTCTTCATCATGAGCGCGATTCTGGCGGGCGCAGCGGGCGTCCTCAACGCGCATCTCGTCCGCACGATCAACCCGAACGGCTACGGCTTCAATCAGGCGGTTGATATCCTCGCCTATGCCGTCCTCGGCGGCACGACGACTTTCGTCGGTCCGATCGTCGGCGGCATGGTGCTGACGGCGCTGCCGGAAATCCTGCGCTTCGCCGACCAGTTTCGCGGCGTGATCAACGGGTTGATCCTGATGCTGGTGATCGTCTACATCCCCGGCGGGCTGGTCAATCCGGCGGCATGGCTGCGGCTGATCCGGCGGGCGCGCGGCGCATCCGACGAAACGCCGAAACCATCCCCCTCGCCGGGCACAGGTTGAGTTATAATCACTGTGAACAGGTGAGCGGATTCTGAGGCGCAATATATGGTAGCAGTTGAACAACTCGCGGAACAGCGGCTGACAGCGGCGAGCAGCAACCCTTATCCGCATCTCAATACGCTCTATCATGGGTTGAGCGAAAACATCCTGCCGATGTTCGCGTCCGATAGCGTCAATCTGATCGTCACATCACCCCCCTATGCCGATCAGCGCAAAAACACTTACGGCGGCATCTCGCCCGACGAATACGTCGACTGGATGCTGCCGATTACCGCCCAGCTCTTCCGCGTCCTCAAGCCGGATGGCTCATTCGTGCTCAACATCAAAGAGCGCGTCGTCAACGGCGAGCGCCATACCTACGTCCTCGAATTGATCCTCGCCATGCGAAAGCAGGGGTGGTTGTGGACTGAAGAATACTGCTGGCACAAGAAGAATTCGTATCCGGGCAAGTGGCCCAACCGTTTCCGCGACTCTTGGGAACGCTGCCTACATTTCACCAAGAGCCGCAAATTCGCCATGTTTCAGGATGCGGTCATGGTGCCAATGGGCGATTGGGCGGAAACCCGTCTGCGGACGCTGAGCGAAACCGACAAACGCCGCGACGAGTCACGCGTTGGCAGCGGCTTCGGCAAGAACGTCTCCAACTGGATCGGGCGTGAGAAGGTCTATCCGTCGAATGTGCTGCACATGGCGACCGAAACCGGCAACAAGGGGCACAGCGCCGCCTTCCCGGTCGATCTTCCCGCGTGGTTCATCAAGCTGTTCACGCTTCCCGACGATGTTGTCCTCGACCCATTCGCCGGAGTCGGGACAACCGGCGTCGCGGCGAAGCAGCTTGGACGCAACCACGTACAAATCGAGAAAGAAAGCGAATACGTGGCGCGCGCGGCTGTCCGTATTTCACAGACTCGTTTTGGGGAAAAGCTGAATGAATCCCCTTGATCGCGCGGAACTGCAAACGTACATCAACGAGAACATCGACACATTTCACAACGCGCGTTTGAGACGACTGAGCACGATCAATCTGCGGCACATTCTAAAAAAGAAGAACCCGTATTTGTTCAAGGCGAAAAACCTTGTCACGGCGGACGCGCTCGTCAGTTCAATGCTCGATGCCTTCCTCTCGTCGTCTGAAGAGGAATTGTTCGGGCAGTTCCTCGAAGGCGTGGCAATCTTCGTGTCCGAAAT
>JAEVZT010000093.1 GCA_023392115.1 Chloroflexota bacterium | reverse complement strand
TTCAACCCCTTCTCAAAACATGTCCTCTCCTCAGCCGAATTCGGGGAGGGGCTGGGGGTGGGGTCTAAGCGGACATACGCTACGAAAACTCGCCCGCCGTTTCGATCGCCGTGCGGCGGGACTGCTTCCAACGCTTCATCAGCCAGTCGATCGGGAACATCAGCAGGAAAATCCAGCCAGCGAAGCTGAGATACGCGGGCGGCTGCGTGAGCGCGAGCAGAGTCGAAGCGACGCCGAGTCCGGCTGCCAGCGCGTACTCGATCATGTTGGCGCGTGTCAGAAACACTTCAACGGCGCTCAGTTCGAGGCTGACGCGGTGGCTCAAGGCATGCTGGTAGAACAGCGCGAAGATCGAAAACAGCGCCGTCCAGCCTAAGGCGTAAAGCAGAAACAGCAGCGGCACCTGCTCGTCCCGAATCATTGGCAGCAGTTCCCCTGATGCCGAAACAACGAACATGTTGGCACCAAGCAGTGGATTGACCGTCAGCGTAATCAGGAATTTGAGCGGATAGACGTAAAACAGGATCAGGAACAGCAGCATCGAGTTCAGGATGAGGACTCGGCTGCCCTGCAAGCCGAAGCGCCGGAAAAACAGATTATGTTCGTGCCAGATGAGCAGGATGAACGCGAACGAGATGGCGAAGGCGGCGAATCCGCGCACGGCGGTGAGCAGATCGTCAAAGGTCTGCGGCACTTCCAGCGAGACGATCAACAGCGTTATGGCGAAGCCGATCACAGCGTCGCTCAATTCCTCAAGACGCGAGGTTTCGGTGCTGCGAATACGAAACCCGTCATCGGCAAAGTTTGCTCGTCGGAAGAACCGCTTGCGTATCACCCGGGCGACCTTTCTGCTGTCATGGAACTATAGCACGATCTACATTCCTCTACTGCGGCGGCAGGGTCATGTACTCGACGCGTGTTTGCCGGGTCTGCTCAAGCTGCTCAGGCGTTAGCAGTGACCAGAACAGATCGGGCGTCACGACCCGCCCCGATCCGGCTTCGGCGTACCGAGCCAGCCAGTCGAAAAAGGCTTCCGTTCCCAAGTCGTCGCGCAGATCGTGGAGCATGTGCGCGCCGCGCAGGTAAACCGCGTTGATATACTCGCGGATCGTCGCAAACTCGTAGACCGTGCTGTCGACGCGCTTGCCGCTGAACGTCCCGCCGCCGACGAAGTTATCCACCCGGAAACTCCACCACCAGTCCTTCAGGTCGGGGAAGTGTTCCTCATAGAAGATGTACTCGCTGTAGGTCGCCAGCGCCTCGTCGAGCCACGGCGTCAACGCTTGATCGCTGCCGACACGGGCGTACCACCACTGATGCGACACCTCGTGAACGGTGATAAACGTCAGGTACGAGTCCGGCGTGCCGGGGTTGTTCTGAAACCACTGGTCGCTGACGAACACTAGATCGCTGAACTCCATGCCGTCGGGGAAATCGCCCTGCACGATGACGAAGCGGCTGTAGGGGTAAGCACCGAACAGGTCATCGTACATCGCCAGACTGAGCGCGGCGGCGGTCAGTGCCTGCTGCGAACCGCTGACGACGCCGTTCGGCGAGCGCACCTCGTTCTGCCCGAAGGCGTACAGTTCAACCATCACGTTGTTCTCTGCTACCTGCGCATACCGGTTGTAGAACGGGCTCATGCTCACGCTGAACTCGCGCGCGCCGCTGTGCTTGAAGTGCCACTCCGCCTCGCCGCGCGTCGTCATTTCTCCGGGAGCGGCAATCATCAGGCGCGGCGGCGCATCGCTCACGCTGATCGTCACATCCCAGTCGGCGACCTCGGCGACGCCCTGCTCGCCGATGAAGCTGACATCATGCGTAATCCACTCGCCGCCGGAGCGCGGCGCGAGGGTCACCAGCCAGTGACCGAGATTGAACTGGCGAATCGTGTAGCCGAAGTAGCCGGTAAAAGCGCTGATCCCCTCGCCAACCGGCGGCACATTGAGCGTAAAATCGAGTTCCAGATCGAGCGCGCAGCCGGGCTGAAGCGGATCGGCGAGCGTCGCCGTGAGCCGCCGCCCGGTGAGTTCGTATTCGCTAATGGCAGCTTCCGGCGCGAGCGTTTCAAGCTGAAACGCGCCCGGCAGGCGGTTCGGTTCGACGTTCAAGACGATCTGATCGAGCGCTTCGTTGGTGCGGTTGATGTAGTGGATCGCCTGCTGGACTTCGACGGTGTGCGCGCCGTAATGGACTTTCGCCGTGACGGTGTGCTGCGTCGACGGCGTGCCGGCAGTCGATTGACAGTGAATCGAGTCATCGGGAGTCGGCGTCGGCGTGTTGATGCTGTGGAGCCGGCGGTCGACGGTAGGAACGAGCGTTGTTTGAACGACGCGGACGGTCGTCGCCGTCGGCGGGATGGGTTCGGCGTCGCTGCGGTTGAAATCACAGGCGGTGATGGCAAACAGGACGCAGGCGATGAAAAGGCGGATCATAAAATCTTGCTTATTCCCCCGATAACGTCAATTCCCGTAGTTATAGCACAATTCTTTCCTTGCGTAACAAAACACCAGAACCTGTGTTATCTTTATCTGGTGCTCATCTTTTCGTTATCTTGGGAGGCAAAATTTGAACAATCCGAACTTATCTGAGCAAATTCGCGGACTTATTCAACTGACACGTTGGAAAGAATACGTCCCGTTTGTTGTCCCGTTGACGATTATCGGCGCTCTGCTCGCCGCTCGACCGAATGGTATTCTGCTCGACTGGCGGCTTGTCGCCGTGACGCTGGCAAACATCCTCGCCGTCGCCTACGCCTTCATGATCAATGATATCGAGGATGCCCCCGACGACGCGCGCGACCCTGACCGTGCAGCCCGCAACCCTATTACCAGCGGGCGCATCGGCGTGCGGATTGGTTACGCCGCATGCCGCCTTATCGCCTCCGTCACGCTGATCCTCTACCTGCTCGGCGGCTGGTGGACGCTGTTGATCGGCGTCGGCACGCTGCTGCTGTCGCACCTGTACTCGTGGCGTCCGGTGCGCCTCAAGGCGTGGCCCGTCACCGACATCGTCTCACACTCGCTCATGTTGAGCGGTTTGCTGCTGCTGGCGGGTTACTTCACCTATCATCATGCGCCGGGGATTGTCTGGTTCGTCGCCGCGGCGGCAACCCTCGTCTCGATCTACGGACAGCTTTACAACCAGCTGCGCGACTATGACATGGACAAGGCAGCCGGGTTGTACAATACGGCGATCATCCTCGGCGAGAACAACACCCGCCGCGCGATGTACCTGTCCGTCGGGCTGGCGGCTGCCTGTCTGCTGGCAGCAATCGTGCAGGGTGCGTTCCCACTGTGGCTTGGCTTGGTGGTGGTCGTCAGCCTGCCGATCAGCATGTTGTTCCGCTCGCAGACTGACATGCGCGGCACTATCGCCGTTGAAACGAGCGGCATGATGCAGTTTCAGGCGATCGTCATCTTCAATTTCATCATGGGCGTCTGGCTGATTGAAGCGTTGGTGACGCAGTTCTTCTTCTTGGGATAAGGGTGTGGGCTTAAACGACGTTCACAACATCCTCTTCAACGCGCACATCCTGTTTTCGATCGCGCTGGGAGTCTGGAGCGCCGCTGTGGCGCTCCGGCACCAATCGATCTCGGGTAATTTCTTCGGCGCGGTAGCAACCAGCGCG
>JAEVZT010000069.1 GCA_023392115.1 Chloroflexota bacterium | reverse complement strand
CCTTCACGGTGATTCAGCCCGCCGCCGACACGAATTACGCCAGAACGCGGCAGGCGATTTACCGTTACGACCATGCCTCGTGGTCGCAGGACGGCAGCCGGATCCTCGTCAGCGGCACAGGCGCGGATGGCGTCATCGCCCTGCGCTGGATCGATCCGGCGACCGGCGCGGAGAGCATGATCTTCAACGGAAGTGCGGCGGGATTGTGGCTGCAAAACGCCGTCGAGCGTGCCGACGGAACCATTTACGCCCTCGGTTCTCCGAACGGCGCGAACAGCGCCATGCGCCTCTACGACGCGTCAGGCAGTCCGATCAGCGACGTGATCGGCACGACAGCGCCGGAAAGGGTCGCGTGGAGTCCGGATCGCAGCGCCGTCCTCGTCGTCACCAATGAGCGGATCAACGAGCAGAACAACCGCCGCTATTTTGTCACGCAAGTCGGCGAATTCGCGCCGCTAGAGATCACGGCACAGGTCGCCGGAGCGCTGGCTGTCGAATGGGTACAGAATGACACGCCGGTTCAGGATACGCTCGCGCCGACGGTGACGCCCATCCCAACACAGGCTGGGCAGTTTGCCGTCGGGCAGCAGATATCGGTCAGCGCGCCTGCCGGCGTCTACCTGCGACCGGAGCCGTTTGTCGTCGAAAACGCCGACGTCCCGCACCTGCTCGAAGGGACGCGGCTGACGATCATCGGGGGACCTGTCGATGCCGAAGGTTACCGCTGGTGGAACGTCCAGACCGTTGACGGATTGACCGGCTGGGTCGTCGAATCAGTCGCGGGCATCAGTACGCTGCGGGGCGGGTAGCCCCACAGCGCTCAGCCAATCGCATCTTCGGCGCTGCCGTGCAGCATCTTGCGGTAGGTGACAAACTGCCGATCGACATACATCCCGGCGCGTTCGTACAACGCGACGGCGTTCGTCGTATTGGCGGCATCGACGCCCAAACCCGCCCGTGCGTAGCCGCGATCCTGAAACATCTTGAAACTGTGCTTGAGCAGGGCGAAACCTAATCCCTGCTTGCGCCACGGCTTACGAACGCCGAGCGTCTGGACGTACGCCTTATCCGGCTCGTGCTCGCCAAACGGACGGTTCAGCGCCACGCCGGCGATCTGGTCGCCATCCCACGCAACGAGCCACATCGAGATATCTTGATCCGGACGTTCGAGCATGTAGTGCTTCCAGACTTCAAACGGATCGCGGTGGAAGCCCCAGTGATCCACGAACGCTTCGGTGACCGCTTCATACACCGCGTGCACATGCTGCTCGAGATCAAACGGACGCAGTTCGACACCTTCGGGCAGCGGCGGCACGTCGATCTCGCCGTGCAGGTCGATCATCATACGGTATGACGAGCGGACGTGGAAATAATCATCCGCGCGCAGCAAATCGATCGTATAGCTGTCGCCGGCAGTCGTTACGCGGTTAACATGGATCGGCACGTGCGGCGGTGTGCCCTCTGCCCGCGCGCGCTCGAAGACCCGATCTTCGACGCGGCGGAACAACTGCGCCTCAATGCCACGTCCGCGGCGTTCAGGCAGCAGCACCGCATCCGACCACGCCCGTCCCGTTTCCGGGACGTAATCGACATCGCAAAAGCCAATCAGCCGCCCGCCGGCATCCTCGACGATGAAGGCGTTCTGCCCGGCATCATACGTCGGCGTGCTCATGAAGCCCGCCATCAATTCAGGCGTAAGCCGCGAATCGCTGCCAATCAGCTCCTGATGCTGATTCCATACGTCGGTGACGGCTTCGACATCCTCTGTGGAATAGGCGCGGATCACAAAATCGCCAATCATAGACCATCCTTCTATACAGCCTGCAGACAGGCTAACACAGTTTGTTACAGCAGTCAATAGGGTTCATGGAAGTTTATAAAGGTTCAGTGGTTTGTCGAGGTGTGCGAAGAGGCGTTACCATCAGGCTGTATGCAGATCGGAGCTTTGATGTCGGAGCAACCCCACTTTTTCATCGTGCTCGAAGGGCTGGATGGTTCGGGCAAGAGTGAAATCTCACGCCGCCTGCACGAGCGCATGTCCGCCGCGCTCGGCGAGCGCGTTCTGCTGACCTACGAACCGCATGACCCGTCGGCGGCGGGTGAGTATATCCGCCAGATTCTACGCAAGGAAATTGCCGTCTCGTCACGAACGCTGGCGCTCGCCTTCGCCCTCAACCGCGCCGACCACAACGAGCGCGTGATCGCGCCGTTTCTGACCGCTGGCGACCGGCGCGTCGTGATCTGCGACCGCTACCTGCTGTCGTCGCTTGTCTACCAGTCAACGGGCGGCTTGAGCGTCGAAGACGTGCTGGCGCTGAACGCCGGAGCGCGCCCGCCGGACGTGACCCTGTTCTTGGACGCGCGCCCCGAAACGTGCTACGCGCGCATGGACGCCCGCCGCGGCGACCGCCAGTTGTTCGAGGAGCAGTTGGCTGAAACGCGTGACAAATATCTCACGATTATCCAAATGTTACAGGCACGCGGCGCGTCGATGCACATCCTCGACGCCAACGGCAGCGTTACCGACGTGCTCAATGCCGTGATCGAGGCGGTCAACAGCAGTGCGCCGGCGTGGCTGCGGCTCGAACATGTATCCGAGGATACAATTCTGTAACGCGTTTTCACAAACTTCATGCCATTACGTAAGCGCTCTGTTAGGCACGCCCTTCTACCCTGAAAGGGTGGGGAGTGGAGACCGGGCGATATGGTTGAATTCGTTGCCTTTCATCCTATGAACGAAACGCGCGGAAGTGCGATCGCGGCAGCAATTGAGGTGATGGGCTACGAGCGGTTGGTGAACGCTCTGTACCGGCACGGGCTGGCGCACATACAGCGCGACGCGTGGTATCCGCAGCAGACGGAGCTTGATCTGCTACGCGAAATGCAGCGCGAGAACTCGGTCACCATGATCGCCGTCGGCATGGCGCTTGCCGACAGCGCGATGTTTCCGCAAACCGGCGTTCGAACGCTGCTTGAAGCGCTGCTGCGCCTCAATGAAGCTTATCAATCGAGCCATCGAGGGCAGGATGTCGGCTCGTACGGCTTCCAGATGCAGGGCGAGCGCCGCGGCGTCCTCACCTGCCGCACGCCCTACCCCGCTGATCTTGAATTTGGACTGCTCTACCGGCTGGCATACACCTTCCGCCCGCCACAAACCACCAAATTCCACCTGCATCGACTCGAAACCGTCCCCGACTCCGAAGCCGAGGGCAACTGCTCAACCTTTTACCTCGAGTGGTAGCGCGGGCAGTCGGCGGCGCGCATCCTTCCTTTTCGATTCACCCTTTTCAGCGTTATAATTCGTCATAATTCCACGTCAATTTCACGGTCCGTCCTTCTGTAGTATTTGAGGATAGTCATGACAGAAGAAGCTCCGGTCGTGCTTGAAGTGCGCGGTCTCACCAAGCGCTTCCCCGGTGTGCTTGCAAACGATCACATCGATCTCAAGCTCCGTAAGGGAACAGTGCTCGGTTTGCTTGGCGAGAACGGCGCAGGTAAAAGTACGCTCATGAATATGATTTACGGGCTGTATCAGCCGGACGAGGGCGAAATTCTCGTCAACGGCACGCCCGTGCAGATTAATGACCCCAACGACGCCATCCGGCTCGGCATCGGCATGGTACACCAGCACTTCCAGCTCGTCCCCGTCTTGACAGTTACCGAAAACATCATGCTCGGCAATGAATCCGTACGCGGTCCGTTCCTCGATCGGCGTGCTGCCCGGCGGCGAATCTTGGAAATTTCCCAGCAGTACGGTCTGGAAGTCGACCCCGACGCCAAAATCGAAGATCTGCCGGTTGGCGTGCAGCAGCGCGTCGAGATCATCAAGGCGCTGTATCGCAAAGCCGACATTCTGATCCTCGACGAGCCGACGGCGGTGCTGACGCCGCAGGAAACCGAGGGCTTGTTCCGCATCATGCGGACGCTGCTCGAGCGCGGCGTGAGCATCGTCTTCATCAGTCACAAGCTGAAGGAAGTCCTCGAAATCTGCGTCGAGATCGTCGTTTTGCGCGGCGGGCGTGTCGTCGGACATGCCGATCCCGGTCGAGCGACTGAGGAGACGCTGGCGGAAATGATGGTCGGGCGCGAAGTGATTCTCGAAGTCGACAAAAACGCCGCCGATCCGGGCGAGCCGGTGCTCGTCATCCGCGACCTCGTCGTCGAGGACGACCGCGACTTACAGGCGGTCAAGGGCATCTCGTTCGAGGTGCGCGCCGGCGAGATCGTCGGCATCGCCGGCGTGCAGGGGAATGGACAGACCGAGCTGATCGAGGCGATTACCGGGCTGCGGCGCGTCGAAAGCGGGCACATCATCATCAACGGACAGGATATCACCCACGCCTCTCCGCGCCACGTTACCGAAGCAGGCGTCGCCCATGTGCCGGAAGACCGGCAGAAGAACGGCATGGTATCCGCCTTCCCGGTCAAAGACAACTTGGCGCTGCAAACCTACTACGTCGACCCCTATTCGAGCGGCATCGTCGCCAACGACGAACAGGTCGAATCGATGGCGGAACAGCTCGTCAAGCAGTACGACGTACGCACGCCGAGCATTTACACCCGTATGGGCACGCTCTCCGGCGGCAACCAGCAGAAAGTGATCATCGCCCGTGAACTGTCGCGCGACAGCCGCCTGCTGATCGCCGCCCAGCCGACGCGCGGCTTAGATGTCGGCTCGATCGAGTTCATCCACAAGCAGATTGTCGGGATGCGCGACCGCGGCGCGGGCGTGCTGCTGGTATCGGCGGAACTTGACGAAATCCTGTCGCTGTCCGACCGCGTCGTCGTCATGTTCGCCGGAAAGATCATGGACATGCTGCCGATCGAGCAGGCGACGCGCAATACGTGCGGTCTGCTGATGGCGGGCATTCAGCCTGACGCGAAGAAAGCTGCGGTAGCCTCATGACAAATACAACGATGCGCCGCGCCGGCTCGTCGAGCGTTGCGCGGGCGTGGGGGCGCGTTTCCTCATCGCTGGTGCCGCTGCTTGCAGTCGTCACAGCGCTGATCATCACCGTCCCCTTCATGATCTTGACCGGCGGGTCGGGCGACATCAGTCGCGGCTTGACGATCGCCGGAACTGCCTACAGCGCCCTGCTGGAAGGCTCGACCGGGCTGGCGATCAACGACCTCGCCACGCGCGACGATTTCACCGAACTGCTCGCGCTCTCGGCAGCCGGCGACGGCGAACTGAGGCGCACCGAACTGCGCGGCTTGTCGCGTTCGGCGGGCGCGATCGCGGCAATGGGGGCTGACAACGCCCGACGTTACAGCGCCGCCCTCGCCCCATTCGCCGACGTGCCAGAAGAAGACCTGACTGAACTTGCCGAAAGCGTTGGCGACATCAACGCGATCGGCGTCGAAACGCTCGACCGCCTCAGCCCGCTGATCGCGGCGCTGGCGGAACTTGAACGCAGCGTCGTCCGCGAAATGGCGGGCGATCTGGCGCGCGAAGAAACGCTCACGCCGGAACAGCGCGCCGACCTCGCCAGCCAAGTTCCGGTCGTCGAAGACTACGACGACGCCACCGTCCTTGAAACGATGCAGCTTGTCGACGAGTACGGCATCGTCCGGCTTGAACGGCTGGCGGCGCGCGTCGGCCTGCTGCAAGAGGCGGGCGTCGACCCGGCATCGCCGGAAGCCGCAGCCCTGTCCGAAATCGCGGCGCTCAACACCGGCGTCGCGGGCGCGCGCGACTCGGCTGCCCTGATCGCGCAGCTCGACGAAGCCGGGATCACGGATGGCACAGCCCTTTCCGAGCAAATCGAAACGATCCGCGAGATGTACAGTGCCGGGCTGCTGACAAACGACAACGTGCGCGAAGCGATCAACAACGAGCTTGACGACGCGCTGCAAAACAACCTGATCGTCCGCCGCCCCGGCAATCGGCTTGTGGTTGCCAACACTGCCGCCCCCGCGGGCGTGATCTATAGTAATCGCAACACCCCTGACGACCCATCCGACGACGTGCCAGAAACAGTTTTCCTGCGCCTCGGCGGGTCGGCGCTGGTGTTCTTCCCGTCGAACCTCGAAGCGATGCTCGTCCGCGCGATCCCGTTCATCATCGCCGGACTGGCGGTGGCGCTCGGCTTCAAAGCGGGCTTGTTCAACATCGGCGCGGAAGGTCAGCTTTACATCGGCGGCATTCTGGCGGTCTGGGTCGGCATCTCGCCGATCTTCAGCGGCTTGCCGATCTTTATTCACCTGCCGCTGGTAATCATCGCCGGCATCCTCGGCGGCGCGCTATGGGGCGCAATTCCCGGCGCGCTCAAAGCGTTTGCGGGGGCGCATGAAGTCATCACGACCATCATGCTCAATTACATCGCCATTCGCTTCGTCGACTGGCTGATCAAGTCAACCGAACCGATCATCCTGCTCGACCCGACAGCCAGCGTGCCGCGCACGCCGTTCATCGCCGAATCAGCGCGGCTGCTGCGCTTCAACACCTTCTCACCGCTGCTGTACATCATCGCCGGGATTGTCGTCTTCCTGCTGGCGTCGGCAGCGCGGCGCAACGCGATCCGCAAGAACTACCGGCTGGCAATCCGTCCGCTGATCTACGGCATCTTAACGGTGATCGGCGGCTTGTTCCTGTCGTGGATCAGCACGCGCGGCGTGCTCCATCTCGGCTTCGTCATCATGCTGATCGTCGTCTGGCTGACCGACTGGTTCCTCAACCGGACGACGCTCGGTTTTGAGCTGCGAACGGTCGGCGAAAACCCCGACGCGGCGAAATATGCCGGCATGAGCGTCAAACGCAACATCATTCTGGCGATGTCTCTGAGCGGCGCGCTGGCAGGCTTAGCAGGCACGATCGAGATTTCCGGCGTCCAGCTGAACATGCAGCCGGAGTTTTTCGCCGGGCTGGGCTTCGACGCGATCGCCGTGGCGCTGCTGGCGCGCAAGAACCCGCGCAACATGATCGTCGC
This sequence comes from Chloroflexota bacterium, assembly GCA_023392115.1. GTDB lineage: Bacteria > Chloroflexota > Anaerolineae > Aggregatilineales > Phototrophicaceae > Flexifilum. The sequence continues at coordinate 2,656 of JAEVZT010000069.1, read as the reverse complement.
CGGTCTGCTGTGGGGGTCGCTGCTGGCGGGCGCGGGCTTGATGCAAGTGCGCGCTGACATTTCGATCGACCTCGTCAAGGTGATTCAGGCACTGATCATCATGTTCATCGCCGCCGACGAAATCATCCGCTATCTGTGGCGCGTTCCGGCGTCGTCCGAACGGATCGGCGGCACGTTCCTGAAAGGCTGGGGGGGCTAAGCGAGTGATGAGTCAAGAGTAATGAGTAACGAGTAATGTCCGTTCTGCGGTCGGCTTTCACTCATCACTCATCACTCATCACTTAAAGGACTTGCTATGACAACTACAACGCCTGAAACCTTCGACACCAACCGGATACGTTTTGCAACGTGGCGCGAGAACTTCAAGGTCACGCGCACGATGATCTTCGGCATCTTCTTCATCCTGATCGGCGTCTGGCTCTTTTTCGGCGCGCAGTCCTACGACGCCGCGACGAACACGCGGCTGACCATCGGCACGGGATTGCCTGTCCTGAACGTGCCGACGCAGGCTTATGCAATGGTAATCAGCATTCTGTACCTCGGCGGCGGCATCATGGCGCTGCTGCCGGTCAACCGCCGGCTCAAGATGATCTGGCTGTCGGTCAACGGCTTGCTGATCATCCCGACAGTGTTGATTATCGCGGCGGCGAACAACAGCACCAATGTCACCGTGATGCTTCAGGTCAGCCTGCGACTGGCGACGCCGATCGTCATGGGGGCGCTGGCGGGTATCTGGTGCGAGCGCGCCGGCGTCGTCAACATCGCCATCGAGGGCATGATGCTGGCGGGCGCGTGTTTCGGCTTCGTCTCGATGACGCTGCTCGCGCCGGCGGTTGGCACGGCAACCGCGCTGTTCCTCGGCGTGATCGTGGCGGTGCTGTCCGGCGGCTTAATGGCGGCGCTCCATGCGTGGCTGTCAATCACCTTCAAGACCGATCAGGTCGTCAGCGGCACGGTGATCAACATCCTCGCCATCGGCTTGACCTCATTCGCGCGCCGCGAAATTCTGCTCTCGTCGGAAGCCGGACGCGAAACGCTCCAGCCGCTGCCGATCCCGGTGCTGCAAGACATTCCGGTGCTCGGCGACGTGCTGTTCACCGGCAGACCGATCTTTTATGCCATGTTCATCCTGCTGATCGTGACGCACGTCGTCCTGTTCTATACGCGCTGGGGCTTGCGGACGCGCGCCGTCGGCGAAAACCCGCGCGCGGCGGATACGCTCGGCATCAACGTCAACCGTAACCGCTGGATCAACGTGATCATCGGCGGCTTGATCGCCGGGCTGGCGGGGGCGTGGTTCTCGCTCGAAACCAACGGGTCATTTGACGACAACATGACCAGCGGACGCGGCTTCATCGCGCTGGCGGCAATGATCTTCGGCAAGTACACGCCGTTCGGGGCATTCGGCGGCGGGCTGCTGTTCGGCTTCTCGGATGCGCTCGGTCAGCGCTTCCAGTTCCTCGGCGTGCCCGTGCCGCCCCAGTTCTTGCAGATGGTGCCGTACATCATCACGCTCGTCGTCCTCGCCGGGCTGGTTGGGCGGGCGGTCGCGCCGAAAGCGGCCGGCATCCCCTACGAGAAAGAGGGGAAGTGACGCAACCCCCTCAACCCCTAACCCCTACTCCCACGCAAGCGGGGAGAAGGGGAAACCTGCTGTCTTTGTCCCTCTCTCCGCTTGCGTGGGAGAGGGACGGCTTGCCAAAGGCAAGCAGGGTGAGGGGTAGAGTCGCCCCTACACGTCCAGCAGGAGCTGTACGTCGAGCATCCACGCGCGGTGGAGCGCGTAGAAGAAGCGTTTCAGGTCGGCGACTGTCCGGTCGTCGCCGTCGTCAGGGCGCATGAGAAATGGGAAATCACGCGCGATCTGCTCTGAAGGCAGCGCGCGGTTCATGACGTGAACGATCTGGTGCGCCTCGACATCACGTCGAATTGCGCCGAACAGCAGCAGCAGGACGCCAGCGTGAGCGGGTTGGATGTGTCCGGTCAGGAACAGCATCTGAAACACCTGATTGGCGTTAATGACGAACTCGCGCATGTCGCGCCCCGGCAGGCGCTGTTCCTCGAAATAAACCTCGTTGGCGCGCAACGGCGCGACGACAGCGCCGTCGTAGCCGAGTTCCTGCACCCCCTGACGCAGCAGCAGCCACACCAGCGGCTCATCAATCCCCGGCAGCCGGTCGAGCAGCCAGCGTTCCGCTTCCGCCGTGATCGGGTACTGGATGAAGTTCATGCAGCCGAATGGGACGCCGCTGACATTCGCCGGACAGCCCGCGCAGTAATGCGCCAGCGGATCGAGCGCCGCCGCCTCGTCGAGCATGTCCTGCACGACGATCACGCGCGTCTCTTCCTCACCTTCCGCCGACGTACGCGTGAACTCGAACCCCATCTCGCTCGGCGGGCGGTCGTCGCCGTTCTCGCGGAACAGGCGAATGACTTCACCCGCACGGGCGCGCCCCTTCAAGCGTTCGAGAATACCGCCGGTCGAAAGCGTCTGCTTCGGGACGCAGTCCAGATCGATCACGTAGTCAATTGCCATCAGAACATCTCAATCGGTGCAGCACCGGCTCACGTGGATAACTCATTCGAGCGCGGATTATAACACGGGGAGCCCGGCGATGAGGCACCGCGGCATTTCCACCCCTCAACCCCCAACCCC
>JAEVZT010000040.1 GCA_023392115.1 Chloroflexota bacterium | reverse complement strand
ATCGCCGATCCAAGCCACGCCGTCGGCTATTCGGAATATGTCGAGTCGCTGGCGCTGGCGGCGGTGGCGGCGGGTGCTGACGGCTTGATCGTCGAAGTCCACCCGCAGCCGGAAGTCGCCATGTCGGATGGGCGGCAGAGCCTGAACTTCGACGCTTTCCGGCGGATGATGGCGCGAATTGAAGCTGTCGCGCAGGCGGTAGGCAGGTCGGCATGACCGCCGGCGGCTTTCGCGCCCGCCATCTGGCGGTGGTCGGCTTGGGCTTGATGGGCGGATCAATGGCGCTGGCGCTGCGCGATCGAGCGGAACAGATCACCGGCGTCGACTCCGATCCCGATACGCTCACCTACGCCTGCGAGCGCGGCATTATCGATCACGGGACGGATGACCTCAAGGCGGGCGTGTCGGAAGCCGACGTCGTGATCCTTGCCGCGCCCGTCCGCGCGATCATCAAGATGATCACCGGACGGATCGGCTCGTACCTGCGCTCGAACACGCTGCTCGTCGACATCGGCAGCACCAAGGCGGACATCTGTAACGCGATGGGCAACCTGCCGATCGGCATTCAGGCGGTCGGCGGGCACCCGATGACGGGCAAAGAGTCAAGCGGGATCGAGGCGAGCGACGCGCTCCTGTACCGCGAGCGCCCTTTCGTCCTCTGCCCGTCACGGCGGACGACACCGGCGGCGCGCGACAGGGCGCTGTCGCTGGTGGAGGCGCTCGGCGCGGTGCCGATTGAAATGGAAGCGACGCGGCACGATCACGTCGTCGCGGCAATCAGCCATCTCCCTTACTTGTTGAGCGCGGCGCTGGTGGCGACGGTCGCCGCCGAAGGGCGCGAAGATGATGCCGTGTGGCGGCTGGCGGCTGGCGGCTTCCGCGATATGTCGCGGCTGGCGGCGCAGGACATCAACATGATGGGCGACATCCTCAACACCAACACGCAGGCGGTGGCGAAGATGCTGGCGCTGTTCAGGATGCAGCTGGCGATGATCGAAGCGATGTTGATTTCACGTGATGATGGTAAACTCGCCGAACTGCTGCGACCGAGCAGGGAGGCGCGCTTGGGATGGATTCAGCAGCTTGAGGCGGCTAAGAATGGCAAATGATTGTTTCGTCGTTCAGCCGGGGAAGGCGCTGCGCGGCAGCGTCAGCGTTCCCGGCGACAAGTCGATTTCGCACCGCGCGGTGATGTTCGGCGCGCTGGCACAGGGGATCACGCGGGTGCGTGGCTGGCTGCCCGCCGGCGATACCGAAGCCTCGCTCGGCGCGATCCGCGCGCTCGGCGTGCAGGTGGATCGCCACGGCGCGAGCGATCTGACGGTTCACGGCGGCGAACTGCGCCCACCTGACGCGGCGCTGTACCTCGACAACGCCGGAACAGGGATTCGCCTGCTGGCGGGGATCATGGTCGGGCAGCCGTTTCCGAGCATCCTCGACGGAAGCGAGCAGTTACGACGCCGCCCGATGAACCGCGTGATTCAGCCGCTGCGGCTGATGGGCGCGAACATCGAAGGGACGAACGGTTACGCGCCGCTGCGCGTCCAACCCGCCGCGCTGCGCGGGATCCAATACACAATGCCGGTCGCCAGCGCGCAGGTCAAAAGCGCGGTGCTGCTGGCGGCGCTGTTCGCCGACCGCGAAACTGTGGTGGTTCAGCCGGGGTCGGCGCGCGACCATACCGAACGGATGCTGTCGGCAATGGGCGCAGACCTGACCGTCGACGGTAACACGGTGATCGTTAAGCCGGGGGCGACGCTGCGGGCGATGGATTTCACCGTGCCGGGCGATGCGTCGTCGGCGGCATTCCCGCTCGTCGCGGCGCTGGTCGTGCCCGACAGCGCGATCACGCTGACGAACGTCAACCTCAACCCGACACGCACCGGCTTGTTCGACGCCCTCAAGGCGATGGGCGCGGACATCACGATCACCGAAACCGGTGTCGAAGCCGGCGATCCGGTTGGGGTAGTCGAGGCACGGCATTCGGCGCTCAAGGGGATCGAGATCGGCGGCGACACGGTTGTCCGCATGATCGACGAGTTCCCGATCTTCATGATCGCGGCGCTGGCGGCGGAAGGCGAAACGCGCGTCCGCGACGCGGGCGAGCTGCGAGTCAAGGAAACCGATCGCCTTGCGGTGATGACCGCCGAGCTGCGGAAACTCGGCGCGGAGATTCATGAGACTGAAGATGGGTTTTCCCTGACGGGACACCAGAAGCTGACCGGCGCGCAGGTCGAGGGGCACGACGATCACCGCATCGCCATGAGCCTCGTCGCCGCCGGATTGATCGCCGAAGGGACGACCACCGTTCTGGACGCCGAATGCGCGGCGGATTCGTTTCCCGGCTACGCCGAAACGCTGTCGGCGCTCGGCGCGGATGTCACGGTACAGGTGTTGAGCGTATGAACAAGGTCGGCGTCATCGGCTTTCCGGTTGAACACAGCCTCGGTCCGGCGATGCACAACGCCGCGTTCGCCGCGCTCGGCTTGACCGACTGGTTCTACGATAAGATCGCTATCCCGCCCGATATTGTCCGCCTGAGCCTGCGCGAACTGCGCGATCACGGCTACGTCGGGCTGAACGTGACCGTCCCGCACAAGCAGGCGGTCATGCCGTTCGTCAAACCTGATGAGCTGGCGCAGCGGATCGGCGCTGTCAACACGATCGACTTTCGGACGAATGTCGGCACGAACACCGACATGATCGGCTTCATGGACGACCTCGCGGCGCATGGGATCGACGTGGGCGGCGAGCGCGCCATCGTCCTCGGCGCGGGCGGCGCGGCGCGGGCGGCCGTCTATGGCTTGGCGAAGGGCGGGGCGCGGATCATCGTCGTCAACCGCACGCCTGAGAACGCGTCGGCGATGCTCGACTCGCTCGGCGTCGAGGGCGCGATTCTATCCGCCGACGAGGCGCTCAAACGCGGCGCGGCGCTGATCGTCAACTGCACGTCCGCCGGTCTGTACCCGAAAGTGGATAACTCGCCGCTGCCCGATGACGCGCCGATCCCCGCAGGGATCACGCTTTACGACATGATCTACCGTCCGGCGAAGACGCGCCTGATGACGCAGATTGAAGCGGCGGGCGGCACAGCGATCGGCGGGCTGGGGATGCTCGTCCGGCAGGGCGCGGCAGCCTTCCGCCTGTGGACAGGCGTCGAACCGCCGATCGAGGTGATGTTTGGGGCAGTAAGAGAAGTGATGAGTAATGAGTGATGAGCGGAAAGTAATGAGCAAGAAGTAATGAGTGGTGAATGGAAAGCAATGAGTCTGAGAGAAATGCTCCCTCCTCATTACTCGATACTCATCACTCATCACTTGAAACTCATCACTCATCACTCAGTGATTTTTTGGAGCTTTTCATGCTACGTTTTCTCACCGCAGGCGAGTCACATGGTCCGTCGCTGACGGCGATTCTTGAGGGGATTCCCGCCGGGCTGCCGCTGACCGTCGACGCGATCAACAACGAGCTTGCCCGCCGCCAGACCGGTTACGGATCGGGCGGGCGGATGAACATCGAGCGCGACGAGATTCACATCACGTCGGGCGTGGCGGCGGGCGTTACCACCGGCGCGCCGATCGCCATGTGGGTTGAAAACCGCGACTTCAAGAACTGGCGTGAGAAGGATATCGCGCCGATGACCACACCGCGCCCCGGTCACGCCGATCTCACCGGCGCGATCAAGTACGGCTACCGCGACCTGCGCGTCGCGCTCGAACGCGCCAGCGCCCGCGAGACGACGATGCGCGTCGCCGTCGGCGCGATCTGCAAGGCGCTGCTGGCGGAGTTCGGGATCGCTGTCGGCGGCTACGTCATGCAGATCGGAGGCGTTGTCGCGCAGATCGATCCGGCGATCCCATACGAGCAGCGTTTCGCCGACGCCGAAGCGAACGACGTGCGCTGTCCAAATCCCGACGCGGCGGCGCGGATGCACGAGGAAATTCGGCAGGTGAAGATCGACAAGGACACGCTCGGCGGGGTGATCGAGGTCGCGGCGCTCAACGTGCCGCCCGGTTTGGGATCGCACGTCCACTACGACCGCCGCCTTGATGGGCGGATTGTCGCGGCAATGGTCAGCGTCCACGCCATGAAAGGCGCGGAGATCGGCACGGCGTTCGAGAACGCCGGCAAGCGCGGATCGGAAGTTCACGACGAGATCGTGCTCGACGGCGACGGCGAGCTGCGCCGCCCGTCGAACCGCGCCGGCGGGCTGGAAGGCGGCATCACGACCGGCGAGCCGATCGTCGCCCGCGTCGCCATGAAGCCGATTTCGACGGTCATGAAGGCGCTCGGCTCGGTCAATCTGGCAACCGGCGAGCCGGAGCAGACGACCTACGAGCGCAGCGATTTCTGCGCCGTCCCGCGCGCCGTCCCGATCCTTGAAGCGATGATGGCGCTGGTGATCGCCGACGTGCTGATGGAGAAGATCGGCGGCGACAGCATCGACGAGATGCGCCCGCGCTTTGAAACGCTGCGGCGCGCGCGCCTGTCCGACCTGCCGATGAACAATGTCGAGTGGCGTTTTGGCTACCCCTGAAGACTGCAATCTCGTCATCACCGGCTTCATGGCGACCGGCAAGACGACGGTTGGCAGGCGCTTGGCGGCGCTGCTCGACCGCCCGTTTGTCGACACCGACGCCGAGATCATAAAGCGGGCGGGTAAGCCGATCGCCGACATCTTCGCACAGGATGGTGAAGCGGCGTTCCGGCAGATGGAGCGCGATCTGGTGCGCGAACTCGCCGAACAGCGCGGCTTGGTGATCGCCACCGGCGGCGGGATGCTCGTCATCCCCGAAAACCGCGATCTGCTGCTGCGGACGGCGTTCGTCGTCTGCCTGAACGCGCCGCCGCAGGTGATCGGCGCGCGGCTGTCGCGCGAACGCGGGCGACCGCTCGCGTCCAACTGGCTGGAGTTGTTCGAGAAGCGCCGCGACGCCTACGCCGCCATCCCCAACCACATCGATACGATGGAAAAGACGCCCGATCAGGTCGCACAGGAGATCATCGCCCGATGGCGCAGCAAATAGACGTCACGACGCCGGAAGGCGCGTACCCGATCACCATCGGAGGCGGCTTGCTCCGTTCCCTCGACCCCGCCGTCTACAAGCTTGACCGGCGCGCGGCGGTGATCACGAATACGACGCTCGCGCCGCTGTACGGCGATGCGCTTGCCCGGTCGCTGCCGGACGCCGCGCTAATCACCGTGCCCGATGGCGAGCAGTACAAGACGCTCGACACGGTGGCGGGGCTGTACGCCGATCTGGTTTCGGCGGGGATCGACCGCCATTCGGTCGCCATCGCCCTCGGCGGCGGCGTGCTTGGGGACACGGCGGGGTTCGCGGCGGCAACCTACATGCGCGGCATCCCGTTCGTACAAATTCCGACAAGCCTGCTGGCGATGGTCGATTCGAGTGTCGGCGGCAAGGTCGGCGTCGATCTGACGCAGGGCAAGAACCTCGTCGGCGCGTTCAAACAGCCGGAATGGGTGATCATCGACGTCGACGTGCTGGAAACGCTGCCCGAACGCGAGTGGCGCTGCGGCATGGCGGAAGTCATCAAGCACGGGCTGCTCGCCGATCCGGCGCTGCTCGACCTCGCGCCCGACTACCGCCAGCATGTCCGCGCGATCGTCGGACGGGCGGTGCAGGTCAAGGTGGCTGTCGTTCAGGCTGACCCGTATGAGCACGGGATACGGGCGCACCTCAACC
>JAEVZT010000655.1 GCA_023392115.1 Chloroflexota bacterium | reverse complement strand
CATCTGGAAGGCTCTGGCGTGGGTGACGACCGCGCTGCGGGCGTAGAACACTTCCCAACCTTCCGCCGTACGCGTCGCGCCAAGGTCGCCGGCAAGGTCTTCAGCGCCGAAGATCAACGCCGACAGCCGTAGATCGGACGCTGCGATCTCGCGCAGGTTGACGACGCCGCGCGCCGTCTCGATGATGGCGATCAGCGCGATTTCGCCCGGCGTCCAGCCCTGTGACGACTCGGCGGCGCTCAGCCATTCCGAGATGATCTGCACCTGACTCGGCGTCTCAACTTTCGGCAGGACGTAGCCGTCGGGGCGGGCTTCGAGCGTCGCCATCAGGTCGTCGGCGTAAAGTTCGCCGCCGACGGGATTGATCCGCACGAGCTTTTCCGTCCTGCCGAAGCTGACCTCGCGCAGCGCGGCAGCAACCGTCTCGCGCGCGGCAGCCTTGTTGTTCAGTGCCACGCCGTCTTCGAGATCCATGATCACCGAATCGACGCCCGACGCCGCCCCTTTTTCGATCTTGCTGCGGCTGTCACCGGGCATGAACAATAGCGCGCGTCGTACTCGTATCATCGTTTCCCCGTTTCGCCTAAGCCGCCCGTTCGCGGGCGATCGCCAGCGCCTTCAACGCGCTGCGATCCTTGTCCTTGATTTCAAGCATCACGTCGACATCGTAACCGCGTATCCGGTCGAGGAAATCGGCAAAATCCGCCTCGTCGATCGTCGCCGCATGCGTGCCGAAACGCTTATCCATTTCCTGACTACTGTAGTCGACCTGCGGGACGCCGTGCCGCCCGTCCCACGTCGACGCCGCGCGGTTGAACGCCGACTCGAAGGATTCGCCAGCCGTGTTCAGGCGGAAGTGAAAATCGTCGAACAGGATCGGCGCGCCGGTTTCCTGCCAGATCAGCGCGCAGTCGGCGACGCTGTACAGCCGCTCGTCGTTTTCGATCACCAGACGCCGCCGTACCGATTCGGGCAGCGCGTGGAAGCGCTCGACAAAGCGGCGCATACTCGCGGGCTTGTCGCCGTAGACGCCGCCGACGTGAATCTGGATCTTGTGCGACTCGTCCATGCCGAGGCTGTCAAGCACCGTCGCGTGATAAATCAGCTCCGATACCGACGCGCGGTAGGTGCTGTCCTGCGGCGAGTTGATCAGCGTGTACTGTCCGGGGTGCATCGACAGGCGTAAGTCGTGTTCGCGCGCATACGCGCCGAGCGCGGCGAAGTCGGACGCGAACTCGCGCGCCCAATTGACGGCGCAGACGGGATGCGACGCGAACGGCACGAGATCCGACGTGATGCGGAAAAGTTTGATGCCGTGTTCGACGTTGAAGCGCAGGATTCGCCCCAGACACTCAAGGTTCATGGCGACCGTCTGCCGCAGGCGCTCGTCGCCGTACGAGGCGAGGCGGAAGGTGCGCGCCGACGAGCAGTCGAGCGTCAAATTCTGCGCCACGTAGCCGATCTTCACAGCTCGATCACAACCCCTTCGTTCGCCCGCAGGTCGAGCGTCTCAACCGATTCAGACCGATCCATGTGCGTCGACAGAATTACTTTGCCGTACTTCGGCAGATCAATGGTCTGCGGCTGATCGGTGAAGTTGAGCGCGATCAGGAACTGGCGGTAATCGTGCTCGCGGATGTAGGCGAAGCAGCCGTCTGGTGCGTCGAGCGATTGGTACGTGCCGATGTGCAGCGCCGGATGCTCGCGCCGAAGGCTGATCAGCGTGTGGTACAGGCGGAGCATCGACTGACCGTCGGCTTGCTGCGCCAGCACGTTGACGCGCTCGTAATCGGGTGCGACCGGCAGCCATGGCTCCGCCGTCGAGAAACCGGCGTAGGGGCTGGCGTCCCACTGCATCGGCGTGCGTTCCGGGTCGCGGCTGATGCCGATGTTGATCCCCTGCGGGTCTTGGTAGCGCTCCGGCGGGATGTCGACGTCGGTCATGCCGATTTCCTCACCATAATAGATGAAGGGCGTGCCGCGCAGCGTCAGCAGCAGCATGGCGGCGACGCGCGCCTGCGCCGCGCCGATCCTTGTGGCGACGCGCGACTGGTCGTGGTTGCCGAGGACGTAGTTCGCCCAGCCGTTCTCCGGCAGCAGACCGTCGTAGGCGTCGACAAAGCTGCGGATTGTCGCGGCGTCCCATTCGAGCATCGTCAGCGCGAAGTTGAACGGCAGGTGCAGTTCTTCCGCGCCCTTCATGCCGTAAAAGCCGACGATGTCGCGCGGGTTGGTCGAGTAGGCGATCTCGCCAATGCTGACGCGATCCTTGTATTCGTCGAACACCTGCCGAAACTCGCGGATCAGCTCGTGGATGCCGGGGCGGTTCTCGCTGTAGACGCGCAGAAACTTCCACGTCGGGTTGTCGCCTTCGACCCAGTCGGGATTGACCGGGTTGTCGCGCAGCAGTTCGTCCTTGATCATCCGGTCGATCACGTCGATGCGAAAGCCGTCGACGCCGCGGTCGAGCCAGAAGCGGATCGCGTCGAACATCGCTTTTCTGACTTCGGGATTGTGCCAGTTGAGGTCGGGTTGTTCGGGTAGGAAGCTGTGCAGGTAATACTGTCCTGTTTTTTCGTCGAACGTCCACGCCTGACCGCCAAAGTAGGCGAGCCAGTTGTTCGGCGGCGAACCGTCGGGCTTCGGGTCGCGCCAGATGTACCAGTCGCGCTTCGGAATGTCGCGCGAAGACCGCGACTCGGTGAACCATGCGTGATGGCTCGACGTATGATTCGGTACAAGGTCGAGGATCACGCGGATGTCGCGGGCGTGCGCGGCTTCGAGCATGGCGTCGAAGTCGTCAAGCGTGCCGAAGGCGGGGTAGATGTTGGTGTAGTCGGCAACGTCGTAGCCGAAATCGAACATCGGCGAGGGGAAGATCGGCGACAGCCAGATGGCGTCGATGCCGAGCCATTGCAGATAGTTCAGCTTCTGCGTGATTCCGGCGAGGTCGCCTATGCCGTCGGCGTTCGAATCCTTAAAACTGCGCGGGTAAATCTGGTAGACGATGCCCCGTTTCCACCACGGGGCTTCCGATGATGCCATATGCAGCCCTTCTTGCCGATTGTGCCCGGTACGTGTTTAGCGTCAGTTATGGATAAGTCCCTCCGTACAATGC
>JAEVZT010000610.1 GCA_023392115.1 Chloroflexota bacterium | reverse complement strand
GTCCGAGGCTGGCGCGCCATTCCCATTCAATCAGCAGACGCCCCTTGTAGCCGAGCGTGATCCGATCCCACTGCGACGGCTCGCCGATGATGCAGGCGGCGGGCTGGTAATTGGCGGCGATATGGCGCGCGCCGGCGCTCGTCGGGCATTCTTCCTCGACTGCGCCAACGACGATCAGCCGCACATCCGGTGAAATCTGTGCCTGAGCCGCCGCTGCCGCGAAGGTACACAGCGCGCCCTTGGCGTCGACTGCGCCGCGCCCGTAGAGCCGCCGCTCGTCGCACCGCACCGGGAAGCTCGCGCCGAAGGTGTCGATGTGCCCGAGCAGGATCACGTCGCGCACCCCGTTGCCGCGGATGCCGACCGCGTTCCCTGCCTCGTCGACAAACGCCTGATCAAAGCCGAGCGCATCAAACCAGCCGACGAGATAACGCGCGGCGTCGGCTTCGTCGTATGATGGGCTGGGAATGGCAACAAGATCGCACAGCAGTTGTTCCGCGTCGCGATCGGTCAGCGTGATCGGCTGGTGGAGCAGTTCACTCTGCGTCATCACTATCCCCCGGCGCTTGGACAGAGTCACGGATGGCGTCAACCAGCCGATCCGCCTCACCGTCTGACAGGATCAGCGGCGGCAGCAGGCGGAGCACGGTTTTTCCGGCGACAAGCGCCAGCACGCCGCGCGCCTGCAAGCGCTGGACGACCGGCGTCACGCGTCCGCGCAATTCCACGCCGATCATCAGACCCCCGCCGCGCACTTCGCGCACCGCTGGCAGGTTGAGCGCGCGCAGGCGATCGATGATACGGCTCCCGACGGCTGCTGCCCGTTCGGGCAGGCGCTCGTTTTGGAGCGTGTCGAGCGTCGCGACGGCTGCCGCGCATGCCAGCGGATTGCCGCCGAAGGTGCTGCCGTGCGTCCCGGCTGAATTCGTGCTGATATTGCCACGCCAGCAGACGGCTCCCATCGGCACGCCGCCGGCGATCCCCTTGCCGAGCGCGATCATGTCCGGCTGAATGCCCGCGTACTGGAAGCCAAACCAGCGCCCGGTACGCCCAAGTCCGGTCTGGATTTCGTCGACGATCAGCAGCGCGCCATGTTCGCGGCACAGGTGGCGAAGCTCGTGCAAGAAGGCGGGATCGGCGGGGTAGACGCCGCCTTCGCCCTGCACTGGCTCGACAACGACGGCGGCGGTCGTGCCGGTAACTGCCGCCCGCGCCGCATCAATGTCGTTGTAGGCGATGTGGGTCACGCCGTCGGGCGTCCAACCGGCGAATGGCTCGCGGTAGTGCGGATTCCACGTCAGCCCGAGCGCGCCAAGCGTGCGCCCGTGAAACGCGCGCTTCGCGGCGACAATCTCCGTTCGCCCGGTCAGCAGGCGCGCGATCTTGAGCGTGCCTTCGATCGCTTCCGCGCCGCTGTTGCACAGGAAGAAGCGTTCGAAGCCGCTGACGGCGTGAAGCCGTTCGTAGAGCGCCGCGCGGCTGTCGTTGTAGAAGATTTCGGCACAGGTGATCAGCCGTTCCGCCTGCACGCGGATCGCCGCCACAACGGCGGGGTGCGCGTGACCGAGCAGCGCGACGCCCATGCCGCTGGTCGCGTCGAGGTAGGCGTTCCCGGCGCTGTCCCAGACTGTGCAGCCCGCGCCGCGCACGAGCGTCAGCGGGCGCTTCGAGTATGCCCCCGACGTAAAACGGTTCTCGGTCTGCGCGATCGTGTTGAGATCGGCGAGCGTGGTCATAGGGTGAACTCCGTCCCCTCGCCGTTGAGCGCGCGCGTGACAGGCGAGGCGGCGCGTCCGTCGGCGATGATGACTCGCGGCACGCCGCGATCGAGCGCTTCTGCCGCGCCGATCACCTTGCGCTTCATCCGTCCCTGCGCCCAGTCGAGCGCCTGCTCGACCTCGCACCGTTCGACGCGGGAGACGAAGCTGTTTTCGTCAGGGAAATGGCGGTACAGCCCACGCACGCCGGAGAGGATGACAAGTTCCGACGCGCCGAGCGCCCCGGCGACTGCGGCGCTTGCCCTGTCGCCGTCGACGTTGAGGAAACCGTCGGCGCTGGCGGCGAGCGGCGCGATGACCGGACCAATGCCGTCGTGCAGCAGCGCCAGCAGCCGCCTGACTTCGACGCGTTCGACGATGCCGCTGTAGTCGTCGCGCACGATCCGCACGCGCCCGTTAACCACCGCGCGGATCGCGGTCTTGCGCTCACCCCACAGCGGGACACGGTCGCCGATCATGCCGAGCGCGCGCACGCCGCCCCGTTCGAGCCGGTCGACGAGCGTCCGGTTGACGCTCTCCGCCGCTTCAACGAACACGTCGCGTGTGGCGCGGTCGGTATAGCGGGCGCTGTGCCCGCCGGGTGATGTCAGCGTCCGCACCGGAATCCCGCGCTCGCGGCACAGGCGATCGGCGGCGGCGCTCGCACCGTGGACGACGATCACCGGACGCTGCGTCGCGACGCGAGCAAGGTCATCCGCGCACCGTGCCAGATCGACGCCTTCCGCGCCGCCTATTTTGATGACGAGCAGGTTCTCAACAACTGTCCCTGTCATGGGTAGACTCCCGGAAAACTCAAGCCTGCGCATTCATCAAAGCCGAACATCAGGTTCATCGACTGGACAGCCGACCCCGCCGCGCCCTTGCCGAGATTGTCGAGCGCGGCGATGACGACGACGTGTCGACCGCCTTCGTCAACCTCGAAGCCGACATCGCAGTAATTCGTACCGGCGACGATGCGCGGTTCGGGGTAGCGGTGCAGTCCCGTTGTGCTGCTCACGAGGCGGATGAACGGCTCGTCACGGTACGCGCCGCGATAGAGCCGCCACAGGTCTTTTTCGGTATGCGTTTCGCTCAGGTAGCAGTGGGCGAGGACGTGGACGCCGCGCACCATCTCAATCGCCGTCACCGAGAAGTCGATCGGCGCTGCCGTGCCGAGGATCATCTCGACTTCGGCGCGGTGGCGGTGTCCGGTTGGCTTATAGGTGCGTACCGCGCCGCTGCGCACCGGATGATGCGATCCCGCGTTCGCCTGCTGCCCGCCCTCGGACGAGCCAACCTTGACCTCGGCGGCGGCGCGTTCGAGGACGCCGGCGCGGGCGAGCGGCAGCAGCGCCAGATTGATCGCCGTCGCGTTGCAGCCGACTCCGCTGGCGTAGCGTGTGCCACGCAGGGCTTCACGGCGGACTTCGGGCAGCCCGTAGACGAAACGCTCGAGCCATTCGGGCGCGGGGTGCGGCTCGCCGTACCAGCGTTCGTAGGCTTCGGGCGAGTCGAGGCGAAAATCGGCGGACAGGTCGATTAGCGCGGGGGCGATAGCGGCGAACCGCTCGATGTCGCGGGCGGCGGAACCGTGCGGCAGGGCGAGGAACAGCACATCGCAGGCTTCGAGCGCGTCGGGGTGGATGAACTGCAAGCGGCTGACGTTGCGCAGGTTCGGGTGAACCGTGTGGACGTACTGCCCGACGTGCTCGCGGCTGGTGATCTGTGTCACTTCGACGTCAGGATGGAAGTGGAGCAGGCGCAGCAGTTCGCCGCCTGTGTAGCCGCTCCCGCCGACAATCCCGGCTCTGATCGTGTCTCTCATGCCGGAATCTCCCTCCGCTCGACCTGCGTCAGCGCATAGCTGACGATCTCGGCGGCGATGTCGACGCCTGTCGGTTGGCTGCTGTTGCGGAATTCCATCGTGTGGTTGATCTCGTTGACGAGCAGCCCGCCGTCCGGCGTTTCGAACAGATCGAGCGCGAGGACGCCGCCGCCGACCGCCGCCGCTGCTCGCTGACACAGGTTGTCGATTTCCGGTGTAACCGGGCAGTTCGACGCCTGCCCGCCGCGCGCCGTGTTGGTGATCCAGTGGGGCGAGGTGCGGTAAATGGCGCAGATCGTTCGGTCGCCGACGACGAACGCGCGGATGTCGCGCCCCGGCTTGTCGACGTATTCCTGCACATAGTAGACATGGTGGTTGTAGTCGCCAAGCGTTTCGCGGTGCTCGATGATCGCTTCGGCGCTGTAACGATCGGTGACGCGCGCCAGCAGCCGCCCCCACGATCCGGTGACTGGCTTGAGGACGGCGGGATAGCCGATGCTCTCGATGGCGTCGATGGTGCTGTCAGGGGTGAACGCCAGCCGCGTTTCAGGCTGCGGGACGCCGTTTCGCGCCAGCGCGAGCGTCGTCCGCAGCTTGTCGGCGCAGATCGCCGCCGTTTCGAAGCGGTTGATCGTGTTAATGCCCCATGCGTTGAGCAGTTCAAGCGCGTACAACCCGCGCGACGTGCTGACGCAGCGCTCGACAATCACATTGTAGGCGCTCCACGGGACGCCTGATGGGGCTAACTGCTCCGCGCCGCGCGTGACGTCGAAGTTCAGGTCGCGGTCGAGGATTACATCGGGATCGATGCCCTGCGCCTGAAATGCGGCGATCAGCAGCTTCTCTTCGGGGCGAATATGGGTGACGAGGATGCCGACGCGCATGTTATTCTCCCCAGTCCTCTTCGATTTCCGGCGCGAGATCGACTTCGAGCGGGTCAAGGCTGATGACTTCCAGCTCCGGGCCGCAGTCGGGGCAGGCGATCAGCTCGTTCTGCATGACGCCGGCGGGCAGGGGGACATCGGCTTCACATTCGGGGCAAATGACCGTATTCGACATGGTTCGCTCTCCTCAAACGGTTCTCAAGACGGGCTTTGCGGAAAATAAAACCGCCGTCCAGACGGATGCCATCTGGACGGCGGTGCGGTACACGGTGCATACGCAAACGCAGCTATCCAGACGGCGTGTCCGGCTTCTTGCACTTGCTCTGCTTTTTCTGGCTGTCGTTGAACAAGACGAATGTGTGCATCATCTCAACCTGTACTGCCAAAAAAAAAACCGCCCTTCCGGGCGGCTTCTGTTTCGACTGCTTCGCGTCATTTCATCGAGAAAGCGAAAACGCCCGGACTAGGGTTCGGGGATGTGCTTCTTCGCTTTCTTGGTGAAATTGACGCTGATCATGAACTGCTCCTCATGCGACAACGTAAGCATAGGGCAACCATAGCGCGTCTGTCAATCAGTGAGAGTGTACCAAATCCGTCGTATGACTTGCATAAGTGCTAATTCTCTAGAAGTCGGTAAAAACGGCGTTACAATCCACGTTCGTGCATTTTCGCATTTCGAGTCGAAGGTACAGGTGCAGCGATGGGCAAGATAGCAGTTCACGGTTTCGGGCGCATCGGGCGCTCGACAGTCAAAGCGGCTCTCAAGGGGAACCTGTTCAGCCCATTTTCGGTTTCGGACATCCGGGACGTGCCGACGCTGGCGGCAGTGTTCGAGGTCGATACGAACTACGGGCGCTGGCACGAGCCGGTGACAGCTACTGACAGCGGTTTCAATATCGGCGGGCGCGAGGTCGCCTACTTCAATACAAAGGACGAACTGCCTGACTGGGGCGCGCTCGGCGTCGATCTCGTCGTCGACTGCACGGGGCGCGCGACCACGCGGGCAGGGGCGCAGGCGCATCTTGACTGCGGCGCGAAGCGCGTGCTCGTCAGCGCGCCGAGCAAGACGCTGCAAGACTGCGACGCCGTGCTGCTGCCCGGAATCAACCGCGAGCAGTACAACCCTGACGAGCACAAGATTATCAGCATGGGCAGCTGCACGACCAACGCGCTCGCGCCAGTGGTCAAGGTGCTGCTGGACAATTACGGCATCAAGGCGGGGTTGTTCACGACCGTGCACAGCTACACCAACAGTCAAGCGCTGACCGATCAGCCGATTAAAGATCGGCGCGACTCGTGGGCGGCGACCGAAAACATTATCCCGTCGTCGTCGGGCGCTGCGAAGGTGCTGCTGTTCGTATGGCCCGAGCTGAAGATTACGGGTAAGGCGTACCGCGTCCCGACCCGCACCGGCAGCATTGCCGAAGTGACGGCAGTTGTCGAGCGCGAGACAAGCGAGGATGAAGTCAAAGACGCATTCCGCACGGCTGCCGGAACGGAACCGCTGCGTGATGTGATGGATGTGCTCGAAGGCGAATGGACGTCGG
>JAEVZT010000567.1 GCA_023392115.1 Chloroflexota bacterium | reverse complement strand
ATCCCCGGCGTGAGTGACCTGCCAAGCTATCTGTACGGTCGGCTGTATAACCCGGCGTGGAATAAACCGGCGCTCTTCCAGATCACGCCGCCGCGCGACACGACGCTTGAGGTGCGCGTGCAGGACGTGTCGAGCCAGAGCATGGCGATCCTGCGCGTGATGATCGACGGGGTGAACGCGCTTGAGCTTGAGCTTCAACCGAACGCGCGCGATGTCGCCGTGCGGCTGCCGCTGCGCGCCGGCGAGCATATCGTCATGTTTGAAAACATCGGCAACGATTGGCTTGAGCTGGACTGGCTTGAAGTCGAACATCTGGTGACGCCGGTGCGCGTCCTGTCGCTGCGCGACAGCGCGGCTGGCGTGGCGCTGGCGTGGCTTCAGCACCGCGATTACACGTGGGAAACGGCGGGCGATCCGCGAGACGTGGTGCAGTTCGGCTACCGGCTCGACGCGATGCCGCCCGGCACATATCGCGTCGAAATCTGGAATCCGCGCAGCGGCGCGGTGATCGGCGAGGTGATCGTATCGGTCGCCGCAGACGGCGTGCTGCATGTCGAGCTCGTGCCGATGCGCGATCAACTGGCGCTGCGGATGTTCCGCGTGCCCGACGCCGAAGCGACGCCCGAAGCGGAAATCACGCCCGAAAGCGCGGATTCCTAACCGATGCTATAGTGCTCCTGAAGCCTAAAGGCAGGGGGGAAGATATGGCGACTCGTCTCACGAATCGGGCGGAACGTCTCATCGCAGTAGAGCACCTCTTGTTTCAGAGCGCATCGGGACTGCGGGCTGTTGAAATCGCGGATGCCTGCGGCGTTGACCGCCGCACCGTTTACCGTGACCTCTCGCTGCTGAATGAAATTGGTGTGCCCGTGTTCCAGCGCGACGGGCGCTTTTACATCGACCGCGAGCACTATTTGGCGACGGTGCGCCTGAATCGTGATGAAACTGTGTCGCTGCTGCTCGCCGCGGCGAACGCCGCGTACGACGAGCCGCACCTTTCGTCGGCGCTGGCAAAGTTGAGTCACGCGCTCGCCGACCCTTTCCTGAGCCAAGCGCAAACCTCCGCCGTCGAATCGCTTGAGGCACAGATCGTCGAGACAATCCGCCGCGCGTGGGGCGATCAGCGTCGTGTGAAGCTGTGGTACAGCGCGCGAGAGAGCGTCAAGGTGCGCATCAGCGAGATTTCGACCTACTTCGTGTGCAGCAAGCCGGACGACCCGCGCTGCGTGATCGGCTTCGACAGCTTGTCAGGTCGCGTGCGCGCCTTCGAGCTGAACAGGATACAGAAGGTCGAAATCCTCGAACATGGCTACCAGATGCCGCTTGAAACCCGCCCATATCCAATGTACGTCCGCGGTTCGTCAAAGGCGCGCGGCGAAAGCGCCGAATTCGCCTAAGCCGCGCGTCTCTGCGCAATAACCACGCCCCGTGCAGCCTTCGACATCACGGGGCGTGGTGGACTCTACTTACGATGCCGGCTTGAACAGCATCTCCAGAATGTCATAGACCGGACGCGCCTCGCCGCCGGGCGAGAGCAGGCTGTAAGCACAAGCGCTTCCCGCCGCCCCCGCCTCGCAGCCGTTCAGGCTGCTGACAAACATCGGTCCAATAAAACCAAGCTGCGCGCCAATCTCGTAGGCGCGGGCGGTGTAAAGCGCCTGATTATCAAGGCTTACGGGGGCGGGCGCTGACCCAGCATCGTTCGCCGCCCAGCCGAAGGACGTAACCCAGATGTCGGTGCTGCTGTCGCCGTGCTGCGTCATGACGCCGCGATAGTCACTCAGCGTATTCAGGAAGTAGTAATTGGGCGCGTTGAAGAAAGCGCCGACTCCGTCGGCAGGTTCGCAGCAGAGCGCGTCAGGCGGATTTGCCCATGCCCTCGGGTGCGCGCCGATCGCGTCGCTTACCTGCGCCAAGCCGCCATCGTAAAGCGCGAGCAGGTAGTCACGGTCGTCGAGTTTGGTTGTGCCGTCGGCGTCGGCAATCGGCGCTAAGCCTGCGCTGACGATGACTGCCGACGGATCGACAGCTTTCACCGCCGTGTATGTCTGCCGCAGGAGTTCGAGATACGCTTCGGGGCTGAAGTCGTGGACAGTGCTGTTCCAGTTGGCGTTCAGGTTCGGCTCCGACCAGATTTCATAGGCGTTGACGATCCCGTAGTACCGCCCGGCGAGCGCGGCGACGAAGGCGGCATAATCGGCGAAATCGTCAGGGACGCCGTTGGCTGACTGACCTTGACGCGCCCACGCCGGGGCGGTTGTCACCATAAAGAGAATGTTCAACCCATTTTCACTTAAAGCGGCGACCGTGTCGTCGAGATGCGAGAAGTCGATTTCACCCTGCGCCGGTTCGATGTCACGCCAATTGACGACTACCTTGACCCAGTTCATGCTCAAGCCGGTGATCAAGTCAATCGTCTGGGTGATTGTCTCGGCTGTGAACGATGCTTCGACGCCGTAGTCAAAGGGATAGTCCGGCACGAGCGCGCCCTCTTCGGTTGCTTCCGGCGCGCCGGCGGTCTCAACGGGCAGGGTCGGCTGCGGCGTACCAGAAGCATCACCGGCGGGGATGATTA
>JAEVZT010000543.1 GCA_023392115.1 Chloroflexota bacterium | reverse complement strand
GGTCTACTCGACGGCGGCGGATAACCAGACGCAGGTCGAAATCCACGTCGTTCAGGGCGAGCGCCCGATGGCGGGGGACAACAAATCGCTCGGGCGCTTCATCCTCGACGGCATTCCGCCCGCGCCGCGTGGCGTGCCGCAGGTCGAAGTCACGTTCGACATCGACGCGAACGGCATTCTCAACGTCAGCGCGCGCGACAAGGCGACCGGGCGCGAACAGAAGATCACCATCACCGCAAGCAGCGGCTTGAGCGAGACGGAAATTCAGCAGATGGTGAAGGAAGCGCAGGCACACGCGAGCGAAGACAGCAAGCGCAAGGAAGCTGTCGAAGCCAACAACCACGCCGAAAGCGCGATCTTCACCGCCGAGAAGTTCCTGCGCGACTTCAATGACCGGCTGCCTGAAGATGCCAAGACGCAAACGCAAGAGCGCATCGAGGCGGTGCGCACGGCACAGGGCACGAACGACGTCGAGCAGATTCGCGCGGCGGTTGACGCCCTGTCGCAGCACATCCAGACGCTCGGCGGGCGCATGTACGAGCAGCCCGGCGCGAATGAAGGCGGGGATGGCGGCAGCAGCGACGGCGGCAGCGGCAAGCCCGGCGAAGATGTGGTAGACGCCGAGTTCACCGAAGCCTAACGGCAGATTGAACGGCAGCAGTAAGGCGGTCTTGTCTACCAAGATCGCCTTTTTGCTATGAAAGCTGGGGTGCAACGGGAGTACCATCCGCCGCATGAAACATTACGCTGTTAACGCGCGTAAATGTCATGTACACTGTTGAAGCAAACAATTCCTCTGAGTGAGCAATGGCACGCGATTATTACGACATCCTTGGAGTCAATCGAAGCGCGGATAAGACGGAGATCAAGTCAGCCTTCCGCAAGCTGGCGCGCGAATATCACCCCGACGTCAGCAAACACGATGACGCCGAGGCGAAGTTCAAAGAGATCAATGAGGCTTACGAAGTCCTCTCCGACGACGATAAGCGCGCGCGCTACGATCGCTTCGGTCATGCCGGTGTCAGCGGCAACGGCGGTTTCAGCGGCGCGGGCGGCGTCGGTTTCGGCGGCTTCGAGGAGATCTTCGAGGAGTTCTTCAGCAGCTTCGGCGGCGCTGGTCGCGGCGGCAGTCGTCGCCGGGGTCCGCGTCCGGGCGCTGACCGGCGCGTCGACGTGACGATCACCTTTGAAGAGTCGGTCTTTGGCGCTGAGAAGGAAGTCGAGTTCGAACGGCTTGAAGTCTGCGAGACGTGCGCAGGCAGCGGTGCAGCGCCGGGAACGTCGCCCATTAAGTGCGTCCAGTGCGCCGGAACGGGCGAAGTTCGTCAGGTGCAGCAGACCTTCCTCGGTCCAATGGTGCAGGTGACCACCTGCCCGCGCTGCAACGGTCGCGGCGAGACGATCCAGACGCCGTGCACGACCTGCAAGGGCAACGGGCGCGTTCGCCGCCGCGCCGCCTTGAGCGTCCAGATTCCGGCGGGCGTCCGCGAAGGGCTGCAAATCCAGATTCGCGGCGAAGGCGACATGGGCGAGAAGGACGCGCCGCAGGGTAACCTGTACTGCGTCGTCCACGTTCAGGAACACGAGTTCTTCAAGCGGCGCGAAAACGACATCGTGCTTGAGATCAGTATCAACGTCGCGCAGGCGGCGCTTGGCGACAAGATCGTCATCCCGACAGTTGACGGCGATGTCGAACTGCAAGTACCCCCGGGTACGCAGACCGGACGCGTCTTCCGGCTGCGCGGCAAAGGCATCCCGCGTCTGCGCACCGACGGATCGAACTCCGGTCGCGGCGATCAACTGGTGTACGTGCAGGTTGAAATTCCGACGAAGCTCAGCGACGAGCAGCGCGAGCTGTTCGAAAAGCTGGCGGGGACGATGGGCACGGGCGTCCAGACGCAGCGCAACGGCAAGGGCTTTTTCGACCGGGTGATGGACTTCTTCGCGGGCGAGCAAAGCTAGCCATGAATCGCTGGATTGAAGTAACCCTGCGCGTCGATGGCGAAGCTGCCGAGGCGACCGCTGAACTGCTGCAAAAATACGGCTATCAGGGGGTCGCCATCGAGCACGAGGGCATCCCACCGGACAAGCTCGACGAGGACGAAGTCCCGCCGCCGACGCAGCTTGCCGTGCGCGCCTACATCCCCGACGATCACCGCGCCGAAGACACGAAAAAGCGGCTTGAAGAAGCGCTTGCCTACATGAACATGATGTACCCTATGCCGACGCCAACCTACAAATTCGTCGAAGAGGCGGATTGGGCGGAAGCGTGGAAAGCGCATTACCACCCCCTGCGCGTCGGACGGCGGCTGCTGATCCGACCGTTGTGGACGGAAGCCGAAATCCAGCCGGACGATGTCGTCGTCGCGCTCGATCCGGGCATGGCGTTCGGCACGGGGACACACCCGACGACCCAGCTGTGCATGGAAATGCTTGAAGACGTCATCCAACCCGGCGCGCGCGTGCTCGACCTCGGTTCGGGATCGGGCATTCTGGCGATCGCCGCGGCGAAGCTCGGCGCGTCACATGTGCTGGCGCTCGACAACGATCCAGTCGCCGTCGAGGCGGCGCAGACCAATGTCGAGCAGAACGGCGTCGCCGACACGATCACCGTGCAGGAAGGCAGCCTAGAGACGGTCGTCACCTCGGCGCGGCGCTTCGACCTGATCCTCGTCAACATCCTCGAGCGCATCATCATCCAGATGTGCGACCAGCATCTCGGCGATGTTGTCCGCCCGGGCGGCATCGGCGTTTTCAGCGGCATCATCGAGGATCAGGCGGCAGATGTCGAAGCCGCGCTGCGCAAGACCGGTTTAGAGCCGGTTGCTCGCCGCCAGCAAGGCGACTGGGTCGCCATCGAAGCCCGCCGCCCGTAACCCCCATTGGAACATCCGTTCAAACCGTTGTCTAACCATTGAACTTCCCCCCAATAATAGGGGGAAGATGATAATCTTCTTTATGTATACAATAGGAACTATGTGGGAGCTAAAGGGCGTCCCACGTTTCGTGAATCGGCATTACACAGCCGGAAATCCCACTACATACGAGTAAGGTATGGCT
>JAEVZT010000488.1 GCA_023392115.1 Chloroflexota bacterium | reverse complement strand
ACTATAAAAATGGGGGCGCGTATAAAAAACCCGCCCCCCCTTTCGTTTATCTACCGGTTACGTGCAGAGCCGGTTTATCCCTCGCCCTGCTGGCGCGCGCGCTTGCGGGCGAGCGCTTCTTCACGCTTACGCAGACGCTCCGCCTTTGCCGCTTCCTCGTCCATTTCGGGCGCGGCTTCAGGCGCGGGCTGCCCGGATGGCGCGGCGTCGCGGGCTGTCGCCGCCTGCGTCGCGCTGATTGCAGCCGCGCGCTCGTCGACTGCCGCGACTTCGCCTTCAGCAACTGCCGTCGCCTTCAACGCCGGCTCAGCCTGAGCCGCACGCGCCGCCGGCGCTTTGGCTGCCGCCGCTGCCTGCTTCTTCTTTTCCTTGATCACGTCGGTATGTTCCCAACCGCCGCGCGCTTCGGCTTCTTCGGCTGCGACCGTCGGCGCGATCGACTTCCAGTAGCTGAACGGCTTCGACAGCTTCTGCTTGTCGTAAATGTGGTTGCCGGTGCGGTCATAGCTTGCCAGTTCGTAGTCATGATCCATCTTGATCGCGTCGAACGGGCAGAATTCCGCGCAGTAGCCGCAGTTCATACAGATGTCGATGTCGATGAAGAACGCTTCCGGTTCGGGAATCGGGCGCTTGGTGACCGGGTCTTCGCCGCGCACAATCCAGATGCACTGCGGCGGGCAGACTTTCGCGCAGATGCCGCAGCTTGTACACCAGTCGTGACCGGGGCGTTCTGGATGATCGAGGTCTTCGATCACGAGGAACGGCACGAAACGGAAACGTTCCGGCACGGCGAGCTTTTCGTCAGGATACTGCACCGTGAAAATGCCGCGCGACTCCAGACTCTGCCGTTCCTGAAAGATGCCGACATCGCCGACGAGTTTTCTCCCTGCGTGGCGCAAATCCTCCACGTAGGTGTCAAAGAAGTGCTTGAAAGTCACCCCCAAGCCCTTCAGAATACCAAGTCCGTACATGCTTGCTCCTTCAGTCTCGTTAACGCATGTCCGTGATGAAGTGATGAGTACGGAGTGATGCGTGAAAAGACAGTCCTTGCTTCACCACTCCGTAAGCCCTAGGCTGCTTACCGATCGGTTTCGCCGAGCACGATGTCGATGCTGCCGAGGATCGCCACCACGTCGGCGACCTTATGTCCCTTGCACATCTCGCCGAGCACCGTCAGGTTGATAAAGCTTGGCGCGCGGACGTGATAGCGCCACGGATTCTGCGTGCCCTTCGAGTCGCCCGCTGAGACGACGTAAAAGCCGAGTTCGCCCTTCGGGTTCTCGATCCGACCGTACGACTCGCCAAGCGGGACGCGCGGCGTATGCACTTTGCTTCCCGAAAAGATCGACTCGCCCTGAGTCGCTTCAAGGCGCGGCAGAACCTGCTTGAGGATGCGGACACTTTCGCGCATCTCGTCGAGCCGAATCAGATAGCGGTCGTAAATGTCGCCGTTGTAGCGCACGGCAACGTCGAAGTCGAGTTCCGGGTAGATGCTGTACGGATCGGCACGGCGCACGTCATAGGGAACGCCGCTGGCGCGCAGCAGCGGACCCGCGCAGCTTCCGGCGATCGCCAGTTCGGGCGGCAGGTAGCCAACGCCGATCGTGCGCGTGCGGACGATTTCGCTGTCAGTCAGGAAACGGTCGAGTTCCTCAATCGAGCGCGGGATGCGTTCGTTGATCAACTCGGTCAGGTAGTCCATCGTGTTCATGTCGCGCACCCGGTCGTTGACCAAGTTGGCGACGCTGTGGATGCGTTCCGGAATGTCTTTGAAGACGCCGCCGAAACGCATGTAATTGCACATCATACGGCTGCCCGCCGTCGCCTCGAAGAAGTCGAGGATTTTCTCGCGCTCGCTGATGGCGTACAGCGCGGGCGTGAAGAACGCGCCAAGGTCGTTGAGCAGGAAGCCGATCGCCCAGTAGTGATTGACGATGCGGGTCAACTCCGCCATCAGCACGCGAATGACTTCCGCGCGGTAGGTTGGCGGCTGGTAACGCGCGCCGTTCGCCAGCAACTGCTCGATCGCCATCGCATAACCGAAGTTATTGCTCATGCTGCTGATGTAGTCGAGCCGGTCGGTGAACGGCATGTTATGGAGGTAGGTATTGCGCTCGCCGATCTGCTCGTGATTGCGGTGCAGGTAGCCCATGACAGGTTCGAGATATTCGATCGTCTCGCCGTCAAGGACAATCACCATGCGGAACACGCCGTGCGTGCTCGGGTGATGCGGTCCGAGGTTGACGACCAGCTTGTCGGTCTTGATGGCGCTGCCGTCGTCAAGTTCGCCTACATCGACGCCAAAACCCATGCTGCTGTAAAGCGCTTCTTCGGACGTATCCGAGAGTTTTGACAGGTCGAGGTCTGCCGGGTAGCGGACGTTCTTGCCATAGGCGTTCAGTTCTTCGGCGCGGCGGACAAAGCCTTTGGGCCAGCGGCTGTCGAATGGCTTGTGTTCTTCTTCGTAGTACGGCTCTTTCCAGTCCTTCCGCATCGGATGACCGTCGAAGCCTTCCCACAGCAGGATACGCTTCAGGTTCGGGTGACCGGGGAAGTGAATGCCATACAGATCGTAGGCTTCGCGTTCCTGAAAGTCCGCGCCGGGCCACACGTCGATGACCGAGGGGATTTCGGCGTTTTCGCGTGGAGTCTGCGCCTTGAACACCAGCCCCGATCCGCCTGACGTTCGGTAAGCGTGATAAACGACTTCCATTGAATCTTCGATGCCGAGGTAGTCGACGCCGGTCACGCTCGACAAGTAGTCGAAACCGAGTTCGTCACGCATGGTGCGGGCAATGTCAACCAACTGCCCCCGGTCAACGATGATTCCGCCGTACCCCTGCCGCGTATCATCCTTGACGGCATCGGGATATTTCTGCTTGAGGTATTCGACGGCGTTCTCAATCGCGCCGGTCGTCAGAGGTGCAAGAGTTTGATCCGTCATTGTGCTACTCACCCTTCGCTTGCTGTGCTGCGCGTTTGCGGGCAAGCGCCTCTTCACGCTTGCGCAACCGTTCCGCCTTGGCGGGATCGGTCGCTTCAACCTCGGCGGCGGTCGGCGGTGCGGCAACTGCGGGCGCAGCCGTCTTCGGCGCGGGGTTCGCGAACCATTTCGACTTTTCAACGTCGTCGAACACAGCTTGCGGCATCTCGCGCCCGCCGAACGGCTTGCCTTCCGCGGCGAGCTGCGCCTGCTGGCGGATGATCTCCATCTGGCGCGGGTCGATGACGTCGGGACCCAGAATCGGGACAGGCACCGGGTCGGACGGACCGACGCCGTACCATGGAACGTTATCCATATCGAGCAGCGACTGCCCGTCGATCCGCTTTTGCAGCGAGATCAAGCCGAACAGCAGCGCCTGAGGCGTGGGCGGGCAGCCGGGCACGTACACGTCTACCGGCAGATACTGGTCGATGCCCGACACCACGTTATAGCCTTCCTTGAAGGGACCGCCGCCGCTGGCGCACGCCCCCATCGCCAGAACGTACTTCGGCTCCGGCATCTGGTTGTACAGACGGACGATCGGCACGACCATCTTCTTGGTCACCGTCCCCGACACGATCATGAGATCGGCTTGCCGCGGACTGGCACGCATCACTTCCATCCCGAACCGTGCTAGGTCGAACCGCGACGCCGCCGTGCAGATCACCTCGATGGCGCAGCACGCCAAGCCAAACAACATGGGCCAAACCGAATTACGGCGGCTCCAGTTGTAAATGCTGTTGAGGCTGGTAATGGCGACGTTTTCCTGCAGCTCTGCTGGAACGGGAAACTCGGTGCTGTGCAGTTCACGCAGATTAAAATCGCTCATAAAGAGCTGACCTCCTCATACCACTCCCGGAGAATGTCGTTGAGAATTCCGTCGTTCGCAAGTGCGGGATCGTCGGCGAATTCCGGCAGGTTGACGATCCACCGGCACAGTTGATCGAGTCCAACCGTTTCCAAATCCGCATCTGGGTAGCGTTCCACCAGTGCGAGGACGATCTCGTACGATGACTCCCAGTAAAGTTTCATCCGTTGATTTTCAACCGGACAACAGGTCTATTTTAGCGCAAGTGCAAACAAAAACCGACCCTTTTTTAAGAAGATCGTCTCTGTTATTCCTCGCGTGATAACCCAACGTTTATGACTCCCGGTTGTCAATCTGCGCGCGCTGCAAACGCCCGCTGTAGTCGACGTAGACCGACTTCCATTCGGTGAAGCTGTCGAGCGCCGTCTGACCCGCTTCGCGCATTCCGTTGCCCGTGCCGCGCGTCCCGCCGAACGGGAATTGAATCTCTGCGCCGGTTGTGCCGTGATTGATGTAGACAATGCCCGTCGTCAGGTCACGGATGGCGCGAAACGCCGCGTTGACGTTCTCGGTGAAAATGCTGCTCGACAAGCCGAACGGGACGCTGTTGTTGACCTCGATCGCTTCTTCGAGCGAGTTGATGTCGATCATCGACAGGACAGGTCCGAAGATTTCTTCCTGCGCGATGCGCATGTCGGGGCGCACGTCGGCGAACAGCGTCGGCTCAAAGAAGTAGCCGCGTTCACCCTGCGGTCGACCGCCGACGACAAGCTGCGCGCCTTCATCACAACCAACCTGCACATAACGTTCGATCTTCTCGACGGCGCGACGGTTGACCAGCGGACCGACCTCGACACCGTCCTCAAGCCCGTAACCGACCTTCAACGCGCGGGCGCGTTCGGTCAGCGCTTCGATCAACTGGTCTTTGATCGCCGTGTGGACGATCAAGCGGCTGGTGGCGGTGCAGCGCTGTCCGGTCGTGCCGTAGGCGCTCCACGTGATCGCCTTGGCGGCGAGTTCGAGGTTGGCGTCGTCCATGACGATGATCGCGTTCTTACCGCCCATTTCGAGCGTCACCTTCTTGCCGAGCGCCGCCGCGCGGGCGTAAACCCCCAAACCGACCTCGGTTGATCCGGTGAACGAAAGCACGCGCACGTCGGGGTGCGACACCAGCGCCTGACCGACATCCCCTGCCCCGAGCACAAGATTCAGCACGCCGGCAGGCAGTCCGGCATCCTCGAACACCTTGACGAATGCCGCCGCGACCGCCGGCGTTTCCTCGCTTGGCTTCCAGACAACCGTGTTGCCTGCGACCAGCGCCGGCAGCATCTTCCAGCTCGGCACGGCGACCGGGAAGTTCCATGCCGTAATCAAGCCGACGATGCCAACCGAGTCGCGCAGCGCCATGCCGAACTTGTCGGGCATTTCGACGGGCGCGGTATAGCCGAGCATGCGCCGCCCTTCGCCGCCCATGAAATACGCCATGTCGATGGCTTCCTGCACGTCGCCGCGCGCTTCGGACAGCACCTTGCCCATTTCCTGAGTCATCAGGCGGGAGAGGTCTTCCTTGCGCTCTTGCAGCAGCTGGGCGACGGCGTACAGCACTTCGCCGCGGCGCGGCGCGGGGACAAGCCGCCACTCACGATAGGCTGCTTTTGCCGCCTGCACCGCCGCGTCGACGTCTTCCGTGCTGCCTTTCGCCGCGGGCGCGATCAGTTCTTCCGTCGCCGGATTGTAGGTGTCGAACGTCTCACCCGACCGTCCTTCGACCCACGCGCCGCCGACGTAATGACGTACAAGCTCAGGCATAACAAACCTACTTTCTTGCCGAGAAAATGGTGTTTTGGCACTGTGGAACAGGTTTAGGCGTCGAGTATAGAAAAACGCCCCCTGTTTGTCAACGATTTCACAAATGGTTCAGTTCGAGCAGCTTTGCCCCGTGTTCGGCGACGGTTGAGTGCCTCGACTCCGCGCCGATGCCCGCGTCGTCGTAGAGCGCGCCGAGCGCCGCCGCCACCCCGTCAGCCGTCACTTCGGAGTCGCAGACCGCGCACAGCGTCGGACCTGCCCCGCTAATCACCATGCCGAGCGCGCCCGCGCGTTTCGCCGCCTCGCGCGCCTCACACAGCAGCGGCATCAGGTGAGCGCGCGCCGGCTCGATCACCTGATCGCCTTCCATCGCCGCCGCCATCGACTCGAGGTCGACGGCGTAAATCGCGTGGATCAGGCGCGCGATCGCCGCCGTCTGCTTGACCATCTGTCGTAACGGGATTTCCTGCGGCAGGACTACGCGCGCCGCCGCCGTCGGCACTTCGACGTGTGGCGTGACCAGCGCCATGTGCAGCCCGCGCGGAATCGGCAGGCGCACGATCTGGTGCGCTTCGATGCCATATGCCAGCGTGATGCCGCCGAACAAACACGGCGCGACATTGTCTGGATGGTAGCCGCTGGCAACCGCTTCGCCGTCCAGCGCGGCGGGCAGCAGTTCATCTTTCGTCAGCGGCTCGCCTAAGAGCGCGTTAACCGCGACCGCCGCGCCGACGGCGCTCGCCGCGCTGCTGCCGAGTCCGCTGGCGGACGGCAGCCCCTTATGGATCGTCAGCTTGATCCCCTGCTGCGAGCCGACAGCGCGCAGCACGCTCGATGCCGCGACGCAGGCGGTATTTTTCAGCGGATCGCGCGGCAGCTTGCCGTCATCGCCTTCGATTGTCGCAACGCGCACGCCGGGTTCATCACAGAACTCGGCGACAATGACATCGCCGGGCGCTTCAAGCGCCAGCCCAAGCACGTCGAAGCCAACGCCAAGATTCGCCACAGTCGCGGGTGCAAATGCTCTGATCAATGTCGATAACCCTTCGCACCGGTTCGGTAGAAGTAACGCAGGGGGTTAACTTCTGTTAAGGAATTGATGGCGCAGAGTATAGCATGAAATTGTTTTGTTACGAAGGAGTCTCTACAATCGAGGGAGTCGTGTAACACACACGCGCTATCGCCGTTTATCTCTCCGAGGTGCAGTATGTTGAGCGTGCTCGAATGTATGGATTGCCACCGCCAGTACCCCGCCAACACGGTCATTTACACCTGTGAAACCTGCGGCGGTCTGCTCGATCTAACTCACGATCTCGACACGCTGCGCCAGACTGTCACCCGCGAGACGTTTGACCGGCGGCTCGGCTCGCTCGACGCGCCGTACAACAGCGGCGTCTGGCGTTATAAGGAACTGATCTCACCTGATGTCGACTCCGCGATGATCGTCAGCCGCCCCGAAGGCAACACCAACCTCTACGCCTCGCCGAAGCTGGCGCAGTGGGCAGGCGTCGAGACGCTTTACCTCAAGCACGAGGGCGAAAACCCGACCGGATCGTTCAAAGATCGCGGCATGACCGGCGGCTTGACGCAGGCGCGCGCGCTCGGCATGAAACGCGTCGCATGCGCGTCAACCGGCAACACGTCGGCGTCGCTGGCAGCTTACGCGGCATGGAGCGGCATTCAGGGGATCGTCCTGTTCCAGAACAAGCAGATCGCGCTCGGCAAGCTGGCACAAGCCGTCGCCTACGGCGCGACGTGCATCCGCATCGCCGCCGACTTCGACCGCAATCTCGAACTTGTGCGCGAAATTTCCCAGCAGCTTGGCATCTACGTCTTGAATTCGGTCAACCCATTCCGCCTCGAAGGGCAGAAGTCGATCATGTTCGAGACGATCCAGCAGCTGCGCTGGAACGTGCCCGACTGGATCGTCTGCCCCGGCGGCAACCTCGGCAACAGCTCGGCGTTCGGCAAGGCGCTGCGCGAGCTGTACGATCTCGGCTTGATCGACCGCATCCCGCGCATCGCCATCATACAGGCGGAAGGCGCGAATCCCCTTTACCGCGCCTACAAGAAGGGCTTCAGCGAATTCACGCCGGTGCAGGCGGAGACGGTCGCCACGGCGATCAAGATCGGCAGCCCGGTCAACTACCCGAAGGCGGTGCGGACGCTCCACTGGACGGACGGCGTCGTCGAGCAGGTCAGCGATCAGGAGATCATGGACGCCAAAGCCATGATCGACGCGCAGGGGATCGGCTGCGAACCGGCATCGGGCTGCTCGCTGGCAGGGGTGCGTAAACTTGTCGATTCCGGCGTGATCAAAGCGGACGAAACGGTCGTCGGCATCCTCACGGGGCACGTCCTCAAAGATCCGGACGCGACAATTGCCTACCACGAAGGCTTGCTCGAAGGCATCAACCCGGCGTACCCGAACCGCGTCTTTGCCGCACAGCCAACCGTCGAGGCGCTGAGCGAAATCCTGAATGATCCGGCGCTGTCGCCGGTTTGATTGAGGAAAGTGACGTGTGCCGCCCGACGCTCAAGCGTCGGGCTAGACGAAAAAAGCCTCGTAAACGAGGCTGAATAGCCGACTTCAGTCGGCTTACAATCAGTTTTGGTTGCCGGTGGCTTTGAGCCACCGGCGTGAGGCAGCTCTAGTGCCGAAACCGCTTCTCCCACAGGTTGTGGATGCGCGGGTACTCATAGCGCGTCCGAATCCCTGACAGCGCCTGTTCCAGATCGTTGAGGATGTCGTCGGTGTCTTCGATGCCGACGGCGAAGCGCACAAGATTGTCCTTGATGCCGAGCGCCAGCCGTTCCTCGGTCGTCTTTTCGTAGTAGCTCATCAGCGCGGGCTGCTCGATCAGGCTCTCAACCCCGCCAAGGCTCGGCGCGATGTACGGGATGCGCAGCCGATCAATGAAATCACTCGTCGCCTTGAGATCGCCCTTGACCTCGAACGTCACCACGCCGCCGAAGCCTTCCATCTGCGTCGCGGCGATGACGTGATCGGGGTGCGACTTCAGCCCCGGATACCAGACGCGCTCGATCGCCGGGTGCGCTTCCAGATAGCGCGCGACTTCCGCCGCCGTCGCGTTCTGCTGCTCGACGCGCACCGCCAGCGTCTTAATGCCGCGATCGAGCAGGTAAGCCGCGTGTGGGTCGACAATGCCGCCGAGCACGCCGCGCCCGTCGCGCAGCGCCTTGATACGATCGCCGCGCCCGACGACCACCCCTGCCAGCAGATCGTTATGCCCCGACAGGTACTTAGTCGCGCTGTGGACGACGAAATCGATCCCCCACTCCAGCGGGCGCTGATTAACCGGCGTGGCGAACGTGCTGTCGATCAGCGTCAGCACGCGGTTGCGCTTGCCGATCTGCGCCAGCCGTTCGAGATCGGCGACACGGAGATAGGGATTGGTCGGGCTTTCCGAAATCAGAATGCGCGTCTTCTTGGGGATGATCGCCGCTTCCATCGCCTCGTAGTCGCCGACGTGGACGACCGTCGTCTCGATGCCGAAGCGCTTGAGGAAGGTCAGACAGAACTGGCGCGTGCGGCGGTAACAGTCGTCGGTGATGACGATGTGCGACCCGGCGGGCAAAATCGTCAGCAGGACGGACGTAATCGCCGACATGCCGGACGCGTACAGCACCGCATCGTCGCCGCCGTCGAGCGCCGCCAGCTTGCGTTCAACCGCCGTCACGGTCGGGTTGCCGTAGCGCCCGTATTCCTCGCGTTCGTCGCCGTCGCCCCACGTCTTTTGCTCCATGAAGTCGATCAGTTCCTGCGTGTCGCGGAACGTATACGTCGCCGTCTGCACGACCGGCGTGTTGAGCGCGTTGTACGCTTTCGTCCGCTTCGTGCCACCATGTACGGCGCGCGTGCTGCTGCCCTGTTCGCTCTCAGTCCCGTCAACCGATCGGATCACTTCGTGGAACGTCATCTGTCATCATCTCCGCAAGCAAATAAAAAACCCGAACGCCTCTCATCCACGTGGCAATTCGGGTTAACAAAAAAGACTTCGGCGAGAAGTCTCTTTGAGTTCGTCTTCCGGGCACATAACCCCAGAGGTACGCTCTCATCTTCCAGAATTGCTCTGCCGGACTTGGCACCTTCCCGTAAACGGGGGTTGCCGCGGTTTCATAGGGCCGATCCCTCCACCGCTCTGGATAAGAGTATGCTGTAGATTTGTTAAGGCGCGACCGAAAACGGTCACTTGGCGAACACTATAACATGCTTTGTTCGTCATGGCAAGCATTTCAAACGCAAATCGACCGCTCGCCCGCCGATCATCCCACGCCCTGTTCCGTTCGCCACAGATGCGGCTATACTACTTGAAGGACAGGCTGTCTTTCAGGAGCATTCAGGGTTGGAAATGCAGGTCAGCATCATGATTATGAGCGGCGTCGACGACGGTCAACTGCTCACCTTCTCGTCTGAAAACGGCGACGGCGTGCAGAGTGCCGAAGCATGGACGATCACGGTCGGGCGGCGAGAAGACAACGACATCTGCCTGCGAAACGATACCTTCAGCTCGCGCTACCACGCCAAACTGCACTGGATGGCTGAACACTGGTGGCTTGAAGACTGCAACAGCAAAAACGGCACGTTCATCGAGGATGACCCGGACGACGTCCGCGTAGTCAACAACGTCCCGATTGAGCCGGGGCAGTTGTTTCGCGTCGGGCGGACGTGGATGCGGATACAGGCGGAATAGGCGATGACGACGATCGGACTCAGGGACATCCTCATCAACGCGCGGCAGGAATCCTTCCGCATGCAGCACTACTTCCTCGGTGTCGAGCATCTGTTCATCGGCTTGCTCGACATTCAGGGCGGCTTAGCGGGGACACTGCTCGAAGAACAGGGGCTGACGGCGCAGTACGTGATCGACGCCATTCGCCGCAATGCCGGCAAAGGCAACCGCCAGCGGCTGTGGGCGGGCGTCCCCGACACGCCGCGCACGAAAGTCGTGCTCAGCATCGCCAACGATCTGGCGCTTGAAAACAACCGGCAGGAGATCGACGAGCGCGATCTCCTGCTGGCAATACTCGAAGAGGCGGACAGCATTCCGGCGCGCGTGCTGCGCAAGCTTGAAGTCGACATGGACCGCCTCGCCGCGGAAGCGCGCACGCGGCAGATGAACAAAGCGCCAGCGCAGCCCTACATCCAGATCGACTTCGGCAAGGAATTCGAACCCGGTTTCGAACTGTCGCAGGAGCAGCTGTCGCTGCTGCGGCGCATGTTCTACGGCTACAGCCAGATTCGCGTCGAGCGCCGCTTGACCGGCGGCTATACGTCGGCGCTGCTGCTGGTCGTCACGCCGATCGGCGCGGATCACCGCGAAGATGCGGCGGTCGTCGTCAAGATCGACAATGCCGACGCGGTGCTTGACGAGGCGCAGCGCTACGAGGCGCACATCAAATACTCGCTGCCGCCGCTGACCGCCCGCCTCGAAGACAAGCCGACGACTTCGGAAACGTCGGAACTCGCCGGACTGAAATATACGTTCGTCGCCGGAACGGATAATCAATCCAAGGACTTGCGCACCGTCGCCCAGCAGATCGGCATTGACACCCTCGGCGACTGGCTGCGGCGCGACTTGTTTCCCTATTTCGGCAAGACATGGTGGCAGCAGCGCCGTCCGTTCCGCTTTCAGGTGGCGGCGGAGTACGACTGGCTGCTCCCGCCGCTGCTGACGCTCGAATACGTTCCCGACGAGTCGGCAAAAGACCCGGTCGCCGCGGTCAAAGAGCCGGTCAGGCGCGCGCGGGTGAAGGAATTCGAGTACGGCGACCTGATCGCCGTCGAGGGCTTCGTCGTCCAGCGCGTCGACCGTGATAGGAACGTAATTCAACTGGCGATCGGCACGGGATCAGAGGCAGCGAAACGCGCCAACAAGATTCAGGTGCGCGGGCTGAACCTGTCGCGCGACGCCTATTATCGCGGTGAGATCGTCGATCGGCTGTTTGGGCGTGTGTGGCAGACGCGTACCGAAGCGCTCGCGCTCGCCGCGACCGCTTTAGAGCCGGATTTCGACAGCCGCGCCGAGACGATCCCCGGCATCGGCAAACCGGAACGCCTGCCCAACCCGATTTACGCCTATGAAGACCTGCTCGACCGCTACGTCAGCGGTTCATTGAGCAAGATTCACGGTGACCTGCACTTGGGGAACATCCTCGTCGGACCGAACAGCAGCGCCTTCCTGATCGACTTTGCCCAGACGCGCGACGGTCACACGCTGTTCGACTGGGCGACGCTCGAAATCAGCCTGCTCAACGATCTGGTGATGAACACGACCGGCGAAAGCTGGGAAGCGGCGCGCGGGGTGCTGAAGCTGATCGCGCAGTTGAACGCCGGCGCGGGCTTGGGCGTCTCGCGGACGACCAGCGCCATGCAGCCGGTCGCCGCCATCCGCGAGATCGTGCGCGAATGCCTCGCCGCTCCCGGTCAGTGGGACGAGTACTTCGTCGCCCTCGCCATGACCTCAATGCGCGCTTTCACGTGGGATACGATGTCCCTCGGTGGCAGGCGCTTGATGTATCTACTGGCGGCGCTAACGATAGGCACGCTGCGCAACCGTCTGCTCCGCAGCGGCTCGCTCGACACGATGACAACCGATCTGCCGCCGGTGACAGAGTAGACAGCTAACTTATTTCCCCTACCACTGCCTGCGCGAAATCGGTCGTGCTGACGTACGACCCGCCGCGCGGCGCAATGTCCGCCGTCAGCGCGCCGGATGCCAGCACCGCGTCAACGGCGCTCTCAACCGCCTTTGCCTCCGCTTCAAGGTTCAGGCTGTAACGCAGCAGCATCGCCGCGCTCAGGATCGACCCGATGGGGTTGGCTTTCCCCTGCCCGGCGATGTCCGGCGCCGATCCGTGTACCGGCTCGTACAGCCCGATCCGCTCCGCGCCGAGCGACGCCGACGGCAGCATCCCGAGCGACCCCGCCAGCACCGATGCTTCGTCGCTCAGAATATCGCCGAAGATGTTGCTGGCGACGAGCACGTCGAAGCTCGCCGGGCGCGTCAGCAGGTGCATCGCGCAGGCGTCGACCAGCACGTGATCGAGCGCGACGTCGGCGTAATCCTCGTGAACCTTCGTCACCGTCCGCCGCCATAGGCGCATCGACGCGAGCACAATGGCTTTATCGACCGATGACAGCTTCTTGCGCCGTCCCTGCGCCGCGCGGAAGGCGATATGGGCAATCCGTTCGACTTCGGGGACGGTGTACAGTTCGGTATCATATGCCGTGTCGCCGTCGCCCTGCTCCTGACGCGCGCCAAAGTAGATACCGCCCGTCAGTTCGCGGACGAACAGCATATCCACCCCTTCGAGCAGTTCCGCGCGCAGCGGCGCGTGTTTTGCCAGCGCCGGATAGGTCTTCACCGGGCGCAGATTGGCGAACAGCCCGAAGTGCTTGCGGATGCCGAGCAGCCCCTGTTCCGGTCGTACCGGCGCGGCGGGGTTGTCCCACTTGTAGCCGCCAACCGCGCCGAGCAGGATGGCGTCCGACGTTTCGGCTGTGCGCAGCGTTTCGTCGGGCAGCGCCGTGCCGGTCTTGTCGATGGCAATCCCGCCGATCAGCGCTTCTTCAAACGTGAACTCGTGCCCGTAACGCGCCGCGATCTTCTCCAACACGCTGATCGCCGCCGACGTGACCTCAACGCCAATGCCATCGCCGGGCAGTAC
>JAEVZT010000487.1 GCA_023392115.1 Chloroflexota bacterium | reverse complement strand
CTCCCCTCTCCGAATTCGGGGAGGGGTCGGGGGTGGGGTTATTCCCCACGTAGGGAAGCCGTCATTCAAGCGCCGGAAAGAATCCGTTATAATGACGCGCTGGATGCAATTTCAATGATGTTGCAGGTGTTTTTATGCGTATTCCCGGATGGCTTTTTATCGTCGGCGTGATCGCCTTCATTGCTGGAACGGCGCTCTGCTCGGCGGTTTCGTATTTGACCGCCCAGCGCGCGGCGATCGACCTTGGCGCGAGCGGCATGCAGGTGGCATCGTTCGCCGACTTTCTGCGCGCTCAACCGACGGCGACAAATACGCCGACTCAACCCCCGCCGACGGCGACCCCACGTCCCGGCGACACCCCCGTGCCGACCAGCGCCGCACCGACGGCAACGCCCGATCCGCTCGCTGAGTACACATGGGATGACCCGCGCCAGATCAACATTCTGCTGCTCGGCATTGACCAGCGGCGCGGCGAAACAGGGACGTTCAACACCGACACGATGATCGTCCTGAGCGTCAATCCGGTGCGTAAAACGGTCGGCATGCTGTCGATTCCGCGCGACCTGTGGGTGCAGATTCCCGGCTTCCAGCCAAACCGCATCAATACAGCCAACCAACTTGGCGATGGCGGCGGCTATCCCGGCGGCGGCGCGGCACTGGCGGCGCGCACGGTGACGGAAAACCTCGGCATTCAGGTCGACAAGTACGTGCTGATCAACTTCGACGTGTTCACGACGGTTGTTGACCTCGTCGCGCCAAACGGGGTCGAGGTCTGCCCGACAGAAGAAATCGACGATCCCTACTACCCTGACGCCGGTTACGGCTTCATCCACGTCCACTTCGATCCCGGCTGCCAGCGCCTTGACGCGGAACATCTGCTCCAGTACGCGCGCACGCGGCACACGCAGAACTCGGATTTTGACCGCGCCCAGCGCCAGCAGGAAGTCATCAAGGCGGTGCGCGACGAAGTCCTGAACGCGGGCGGCATCGCCAACTTCATCACGCACATCCCTGAGCTGTGGAATGAACTCGCCGACAGCTACAAGACGAACCTGACGATGCAGGAAATCCTCGGGCTAGCCGGGTTGGCGCAGGAAATCCCGAGCGAAAGTATCCGCAGCGGCGTGATCAATCACCTCTACACCAGCCCGCAGACCAATCCCAACGGCGATCAGGTATTGATCCTCAACTACGGCGCGTTTCGCGGACTGCTTCAGCAGGTGTTCGGCGCGCAGCAAGACCGGTCGCTGTCCGATCTGCGCCAGCGAGCGTTGGAAGAGAACGCATCGATCGTCGTCTACAACAACACGGACACGGCGGGGTTAGCGAGCCAGACGCGCGACTGGCTGTCGAGCCGTCAGGTGACGGTAACGAGCGTCGGCAATATGCCCGAACCCAGCAACCAGCCGACGATCATCCGCGATTACACGGGCAAGAGCTTCACGGCGCAGTATCTCGCCGAGCTGCTCGGCGTCCCGGCGGATCGCATTCAGCCGGGGACGGATGGTCTGACGACTGAGGATGTGATGGTCGTCGTCGGCAGCGATATTCAACCGCTGCTTGGCGGGCAGTAGCGGCGCTCACGCCACCGGCTTGCGCCTGCGGAACAGCAGCGACGGCAGCGCAATTCCGAGCGCGATCGCGGCAAGGATCAAGCCGGTGTTGACGAAGTCAATCCCCGTCTGCACCAGCACCGGCATCCCGGTTTCGGCATTCGCCGTCGACACGCGGATCACGCCCATCATCGTCTGGTAGGCGAACGAGCCGGGAACCATCGGGATCGCGCCGCAGATGGCGTAGATCAACGCGGGGGCATGCTGGCGACGCGCGAACAGGACGCTCAAAACGCCGACGAGCGCCGCCCCCGCCAGTGTCGCCGGAGCGATATTCGTGCCGTACTGCATCAGCAGCGTGCGCGCCGCGTGACCGAACGCACCACAGAGCACGCAGCTGAGCAGTGTCTTCGGCGGCACGTTGAACAGTATGGCGAAGCCCGTCGCCGCGACCCCCGACCAGAAGGCGTCTTGCAGGACGACGCGCAGCAGTTCCAGACCGTTCATAAGCCGCTGACCCCTAGAAGCTGCATCGCCAGCAGCATC
The DNA here is from genome assembly GCA_023392115.1 of Chloroflexota bacterium. Lineage (GTDB taxonomy): Bacteria > Chloroflexota > Anaerolineae > Aggregatilineales > Phototrophicaceae > Flexifilum. Next base: position 2,374 of record JAEVZT010000487.1, on the reverse strand, counting down.
CCGAGCGCGATGCACAGCGACACCACCGCGCCCGTAAATCCACGCACCAGCCCGATCACCATATGCCCGCGAATCATGTCCTGCACGGCGTTGATCAGGTGAACGCCGGGGACGAGCAGCAAGACCGACGCCGCCAGCGCGTGCTGCGGTTCAGGGCTGAGGCGAAACACAGACGCCAGACTCGCGATCGCGGCGGCGACGAACGCTGTCACGACGACGACGAGGAACGAGTTGAAATAGTGGCTGTTGAGGATTTGCCGGACGTACATCGCGACCGCCGACGCGACAAACGTGATCGCGACGACGGCGTAATCGCCGCCGAACAAGCGGCTGAAGGCGGCACACGCCAGCCCGACGACGGCGACCACCAGCCAGCGGTTGTAGAACGAACGCTGGCTGCTGATGCGCACGAGTTCCTTGCGCACCTCGAAACGGTCAAGCTCGTGGCTGGCAATGCGGCGGCTCAGCTCGTTGATTTCGCAGACGATGTTCAGGTTCGCGCCCATGCTGACGACTCGCCGCACTTTCGTGCGGAATTCCTGCCCGCTGATCGTCGTCACGATCAGCGCGTTCGGCGAGACGAGGATGTCCATCCATGTCGCGCCGAGCGACGTGCCGATCCAGTGGACGGTTTCCTCGACGCGCTCGGTGTCCGCGCCGTGCTGGAGCAGGAGCTGTCCCGCCCACAGCGCAAGGTCGATGACATCTCGCAGCGTTTCACGATCCAGCGGCGGCTTTTCAACCACATCGGGAAGTTGTGCTTGCAGGCGCATCTATTCCCATTCCCATTGCAACTCAGCCGATGAGAATAGCACACGCGGGCTGATGCGCAAGGCGGGTAATAACGTTTTACCCCACCGTCTCCGGGTGTACGCTCCTGATGCGCGCGCGGATGCGCTCGATGAACGGCGGGATGTGCGGCGCGCCTTGGCTGCCGCCGAGCGCATCAAGCAGCCGTTCGAGCGTGTCGACGAGCGATTCGAGCGCGTAGGGCGAGTCGCGCGGCGCGATGTCGAACACCGAGATCAGCGCGTCTTCGGCGTCTTCGATCTTGCCGAGCGCCAGCCGCGACGTCAGCAGATCGGCGTATGCCCAGTAGTTATCGACTTCCGCCTGCACTTCGCCGCGCGCCAGCCGTTCGACGCGCTTGTATGTCCGCAGCATGTCGTCGCGGTTGCGCTTCTGCATGAACAGCAGCGCCAGATTGCTGAACGGGTAGGACGAGTGCGGCGTCACCTGTGCCGCCTGCTGGTAAGCGTAGATCGCCTGATCGATCTGTCCACGGCGGCGGTACAGCCCGCCAAGCGAGCCCCACCACGACTCGCTGTCGTCGTCGACCAGCTTCGGCGACTGGCGCAGCGCGTCGAGCAGATATGCCTCTGCCTTGTTCAGCGTCTGGTCGCGGTCGATGCCCGGCTGCAGCTTGTCGCCGATGCGGCGGTAGACGTAGCCGAGCGCCGCCATCGCCAGCCAGAATTCCGGGTCAATTTCGAGCGCACGGTTGAGGTGGAATTCGGCTTCAGCGAGCTGACCGCTCTGCACGTAGACGTAACCGAGCCGGTAGTGAATCAGGGGATTATCCTCGTCGAGCGCCAGCGCGCGCAGGTACGTGTCCGCCGCGCCCTTCAAATCCTGCGCCCGGTACTGGCGTTCGCCGAGAGGCAGCAGCGCCAGCGCCAGCGTCGCCTGTTCGGTCGTCCGCCGCTGCTGCTCAAGCGTCTGCTGAAGCCTTTCGCTCAACGTTTGCAGGTCATGTTCCTTGCGCGCCATTTCGTCTTCAAAACGCTTGCGCACGGCGACGAGGTCTGCTTCAACCCGTTCGCGCGCCTTCGTTAGTTCTCGCTGGGCGCTGAACAGCCGTGTCACGCCGATCGCGCCAAGACCGCCGGCTACGATCGCGATCGCCACGCTGACCGCTTCAAAAATGCCGAGGAAATTCATCGCTTCTTCGGCATAACGGGCGGCGTCGTTCATATAGCGTTCGGCATCGGCGGCGGCGGCTTCCGCGCGGTCGGCTTCAGAGACAGCTTCCTGCGCCAAGACGTGGACGGCGGAAAGCAGCAGGGTACAGGTGATTAGAAGCGTGAGGAATGATCGCATGGATGTTCTCCAAACACCGAAACGCCGTTAATTCGCGAAATAGCGCGTCAGCCATGCGCGCAGGGACTCCGCACCCTCGTTGATCGGCACGACGTGGAGCGTGCCTGCAAGCAGGATGTCACGGATAACGGGGTCGTCACTCTTTCCCGCCCGGTACGCCGCCGCGAGTTCGTCGGCGCAGCGCCCGCTGCCCTCGAGGATCAACAGCGGGATGCGCGGCGACTGCGTCGTGACGCGATGCGCCTCTTTGCGCACGATGTCGCCGCCGTTGATT
>JAEVZT010000401.1 GCA_023392115.1 Chloroflexota bacterium | reverse complement strand
CTTGTAACCCGTGAAATCAAAGCCGCGACTGCGCTTGATGTAGGTTAGCAGGGCTTCGAACTCGGGATTATGTTCGGTCGGCTGTGGCGTTTTCATGAACGGCTCTATTTCTTCCTCAGATGCTGCTAAAAAAGAACTGCGTTTCAGCCCGTCTGCGATAGGTCGTCGGCAGTGTTGGGTTCATCAGGCTCTTCTTTATCCGCCGTCGTGTTCAGCAGCACGCTGCGGATTAGGTCGGCGCGCTGCTCGGCTTCCGCGGCTTCTTCCCTGTATCGGGCGGCAATGTGCTGGTGGTTGTTCTGAACCGCGCGCGACGCCATGCGCGTCGCAAGCGCTGCGCGTTCTTCAAGCGCTCGCAGCGCCGCCCAGAAGGCTTCTTCGAGGGCATCTGATTGGTGCGCCATCAGCGTTTGCGGGGAGTAAGCGTGACCGACACGGCAGCGGAAACGGATCATATCCTGCTCGTGGATCTCCCACAGCGTGCCGCCGCACTCGGGGCAGACGAAACCGGAGGGTACGCCTAGCGGCTGCGCCGGTTCACCCTCGGCAATGTCGGATTCAAGTTCCATATCTTCAGACACGGGTGCTTGTCCTGTCTCGACCGGAAGGTTAGCGAGGCGGGTCAATAGATCCGCCATTGTGGCTGCCGGCGCGGTGTGATCCACGCCGACCGTTTCAATTGCATTTTGCGGCATCGCCCGGTACATGGCGTCCTCCGGGTCTTGGCAGACGCAGATGCCGCCGCGCGCCTTGATGGCGAGCAGACCGGCAGTCCCGTCGTCGAGAACGCCCGACAGGACGACGCCGATCACGCGCGCCCCGTACCTGCGCGCCGCAGTCCTGAATAACGGATCGACCGCCGGTCTGTGCCCGTTCTCGCGCGGTCCCCGCGAAAGCGCCGCGTAACCGTTCGTCACCAGCAGGTGATGATCGGGCGGGGCGACGTAGATTTTGCCCAGTTCGAGGAGTTGTCCATCTGCCGCATGCACAGCGGGCAGGACGCCGGCACGGCTCAGAATGGCGGGCAGGACGCTTGTTCCGTGTGGTGAAACGTGTAGGACGACGAGCACGGCGGCAGGTAGATCGTTCGGGAAGCCGGCGACGATCTCTTTCAGCGCTTCGACTCCACCCGCCGAAGCCCCGATGACGATAATATCGTGGTTTGCCATGCGCCGCGTCCTCCGTTGGTTATTTACAGTGTAACACAGATAGCAAGCAAAGTGTGTGTTATCCGGTGCGCGCGGTGTAGATCAAGCGCTCACCGCACTGGAGGACGCGGTACCGCTGACCGGTCGGCTCGACTTGTGTGATGAACTCCTGTACGTCGACCGTGTTGAACGTGAACATGTCGTAATGGTGCGGAATGACGAGCGCCGGGCGGAATGCCTGTGCCAGCGCGACGGCTTCCGCCGCGTTCATGTTCGGCGGCACGTTGAGTGCGCGCAGGCGTTCGCGCGTGCCGTTGATCGGCAGGAAGGCGATGTCGATGTCGAAGCGGCGCAGGCGGTCGGCTAGACCGTCGTACGCGAGCGTATCGCCGCTGTGGTAGAAGGTGACGCCGTCCACTTCGACGACGAAGCCGAGGAAGGGGTAACCGCTCTCTTGCGTATAGTCAAAATCGGGGTGGGCGGACGGCAGGCTGTGGATCGTTAGCGCACCAAACGACAGCGTCTCGTCGCCGCGCGTCGGGATCAGGCGGTTAGCGGGTAGACCAAGCGCGACGGCGTGGTCGACGAGCGCGGTTGGCAGGATCAGCTGTGCGGCGGGTGACGCTTTCATCAGGTCGGGCAGCGTGCCCGGATCGAGGTGATCCGTGTGCTTGTGGCTGGCGAAGACGAAATCGGCGTTGGCGATGTCGCGCCCGCGCAGCGGCGCTTCGGTCATGCGGATGTGCGGCTTCTCGGTCGCGGCGTACTTCGCCGTCAAGGTTTCCGACAAGTAGAGGTCGAAGTAGAGCAGGGCAGAGGCGGTCTTGATGGCGTAGCCGCTTTGCCCCAACCACCAGATCGCCACCTGCCCGTTTTCGACACGGGTGCTGTCGATGTCGTCAATTAACTGCAGTCCACTCTGCTGCGGCGTGATCATATGATTTGTCCGGTTTGTTCCATGCTCACGTTGAAGTGGTAAGTATAGCGAATCAGTTGTGCGGGGTCAGGCTTACGGCTCGAAGCGCACGCCGATTGATCCGACATGCAGGCGCAGGTAGTCGAGCAGGGCATAGGCGAACAGTGACACGCCCAACAGCTCGAGGAGTTCCTCGACAGTTTCCAACGCCGCCTTGATCATGGTGCTGTCGCCGAAGCGGCTGGTGACGTAGCCGCCGGGAAGCTCCATGCCAATCGCGCCGCCGACGAACAATGCCGCGCTGACCGCGCACAAGATCAGCGTGCGCCGGGGAAGATGACGCAGGAACGGGATGTAGACCGCCGTCAGCAGCAGGAGCAGAATCCCGACCGGCACGATCCACGCGAAATAGAGCAGCCCATCGGCGTCGATCGAGAACTTGGTCAGCAGCGCGCGCGAAGGCTGCATCAACTGCTCGTGCAGACTGACCGCTTCGTCGACCGAAAGCAGGACGAACACGATCGCCAGCCCTTGCCAGTGCCGCACAAAACCCGCCCCGTCGCGCTT
>JAEVZT010000379.1 GCA_023392115.1 Chloroflexota bacterium | reverse complement strand
CTCCCCTCCTCGAATTCGGGGAGGGGCTGGGGGTGGGGTTTAATCAGCGAAACGCTATACTGAGTCCGACATCTATTGGAAAGAGGGTGGTTTAATGCAGCGACCGGAACACGAAACGAAGGAACTGATCCGCAGCTACGCCATGCAGCAGAGCAGCGACTGGGGCGGCACCCAGCAGTTCACGCTCGATCAACTGTGCGCCTTCTTGAACAACGAAAGCCCCGCCGAAGTCGAACCGCTGCTGCTCGAACTGGTGGCAGGCGGCGAGATCGAACGGCGGGGCGAGGACGCGCAGGGGCGCGCGCTCTACCGGCTGATTGACGACAGGGGCAAGTCGACCGACTGGTTCTGATCGGCGCGTGCCGTCTGGTTCATGTCGAGCGTCACCTTCTCGCGCAGGCGGCGTTCGGTATCGTGATCGTGCGTTGTCAGGTAGACGACCGGAATGTTGGCAGCCAACGCCAGAATCTTGCGCCGCGTTGACTCGACGGCATACGAGTTGAACGCTGGCGCGTCGATCGTCCCGTTCAGGAGGCTTGGCAGGTCGAACGACGCGGCGCCGCCGAAGAAGTAGTTCACCCCATCAGCCTGCAAAATCACCGACTGGTGTCCCATCGTGTGCCCCGGCGTTGGCACGATCAGCACGTCACCGGTCTGTGTCACGCGGTAGCTCTTTTTGAATGGACCGAACGGCTGCGGCATGTAGTCGATGATGCGCGGGCGCAGCCAGTCGGGCCACATGCCGGGAAAAGCGAAATGCAGCGAGCGATAGCGCATCGTGTCGGTGTATTCCTTGCGCGAGAAGATGACTTCGGCATTGGGAAAGTGGTACAGCCCGTCGCTGTGATCGAAGTGGGCATGGGTCATGATGACCCAGCGCACATCGGACGGGGAAATGCCGCGCACGCGTAACTGCGGACCGATTTCGTCGAGCGGGTGGATTTTGAAGCGGTACTGGGTCAGCCAGAACGGGCGCTGGTAGAGCGGGAAGTAGTCGGGGTTGTTGGTCTTCGCGGTTTCGCCGGTGTCAATGACGATCACGCCTTCGGGATGCTCGATTGCCCACGCGTACACCGGAATGTCGCGCCATCTGCCGTCGAGCAGGGAACTCGTCAGCCGGGCGAGCCGCGTTCTGCCCTTCGCCGCGACGTAATTCTGCTTGACGGTGATCAATGCCGTTCGGATGGCATGGATTCGCATAGCATATCCTCACCAACTGATTTGCAGGATGCTGCTTATTATAATGTCGATTTTAATTAATGCGATGAATCGTTTGATGAGGATTCGGGCAGGGCGGCGGCTGCCCTTTCACCGTTGATGACGCGCCCTTTCCAGCGGATGCCGCCGCGCGTTTGCCAGACGACCGCCCGCGCGGCGATCAGCGTCATCAGCAGTGCCGACAGCGGCATGAAAACGGCGTCGATCATTCGCTGGCGCGTGACCCATGCCGTGATCGCGCGGACGGCGATTCCCGCCAACGTCAGCCCCAGCGGGACGAACGGGTAGCCCGGATGCGGCGCGATCCAGCCGATCAGCAGCCAGAACGGCGGGACGAGGAAGATCAGCCAGTGAAAGACGGTCGCCAGCGCCAGAAATGCGACGCTGCCGCCATAACCGGCGATGATGTTCTTGGCGAAGCCGTCGCGGACGCTGTTCCAGCCGTCGTACATGCGGCAGGTGATCACGCCTGCGCCGTCCGCCATCCGCAGCGTCAAGCCTGCCCGCTTGATGCGGCGGGCGAAGGTGATGTCCTCGACGATCGCGGCACGGGCGGCGGCGTGACCGCCGATCCGATCGTAAGCGGCGCGGCGGAAGGCGAGACACTGACCGTTCGCCGCCGCGAACGCCGCGAACCGCGTCCTGTGGACGAGCAGCGCCGGCAGGTAGCCGATAACGACGAGCGCGATCAGCGGAACGACAAGCCGTTCGCCCCACGTCCGCGTGATCTGCGTCGACCAGACGGTGAGCAGATCGGCGTCGTGATCTTGCATATGCGCGATCAGCGCGCCGAGCGCGCCGTCATGCCACTGCACATCGGCGTCGGTGAAGACGAGCACGTCGCCGCGCGCCGCTTCTGAAAGCTGTTGACACGCCCAATTCTTGCCGATCCAGCCGGAAGGCAGCGGTTGTCCGGCGATCACGCGCAGGCGCGGATCGCCGTCTGCGGCTTCAAGCGCGATCGCGCCCGTGCCGTCCGCCGATTGATCGTCAAGCAGGATGATCTCGAAACGCGGGTAGGGCTGCGCCAGCAGGGCGCGCACCGTCGCGGCGATAACGTGCGCCTCGTCGCGGGCGGGGATCAAGATCGATACGAACGGGGCGTTGTCGACTGGCGTATCAGACTTTCGCAGGCGCGGAAAGGTGAAGGCGTTGAGGATGGCGATCAGCAGGATGACGATCAGCGGCGACGCGATGATCGCCGTCAGGATCAGCGGGGCAGCCATCGCCGTATCCATGGGCGCAAGCCGGGCGCGCCGCGCAGATCGGCGCGGTACTTCCACGCCAGCAGCGCGCCGTTG
>JAEVZT010000355.1 GCA_023392115.1 Chloroflexota bacterium | reverse complement strand
TTCTTCGGACGTTGTGTCCTCAACGGTCGCGTAGATACTGACTCCGGCGTCATTGACCCACGTGTCGATGCGTCCATAGGTGGTGACGGCTTCCTGCGCCAGCATCTCAACCTGTTCCCACGACGACACATCGGTTGGGACGACATGACAGCGCCCGCCTGCCTGACGGATGTCGCGCGCGACTTCCTGAAGCGCCTGTTCGTTTCGCGCCGCAATCACGACTGCCGCGCCCGCCTGAGCGAATTTGCGCGCGGTCTCGCGTCCAATGCCCGACGACGCCCCGGTGATGACGACGACCTGTTCATTGAGCGGAGGTGCCATGAGTAGACCTCTAGGTTATTTCAATTGTTATAACGATATTCAACCTTATGATACCGGATGCGGCTGGAGGCTGAGGTGAGAGGATGATAAATAACCAAAACAGACGCTTCGGTTATCCGCAGCGCCGGAGAAAGAGGCTTGTTTCGTGCTGTCTGACGCGTTTACGCGTCGAGCTGCCGCGTTTCTTCGACCGGCGGCATGTCACACGTCACTTCGATTTCGATCGGCACCGCCCGTGACAGCGTCGCGTATACCGGGCAGCGCGTCCGGTATGCATCGGCGAGCACTTGCCCTTGCTCAACCGTGATGCCCTCGAAAGCGACGCGCAGCTTGATCGCCTGAATGCGCGGATCGACGGGTTCGCCCGTTACGCCGCGCGGATCATAGCTGCCGGTCGCCAGCATGGACACTGATTTCAACGGGATCGACATCTCGCGCGCGACTCGTTCGCACATGAACGCACCGTGACTCGCCAGTGACGAAAGTAAGAGGTCAATCGGATTGACTTCTTCGTTCGGTCCACCCAGCGTCAGAGGGGAATCCACGATAAAGTGATGTCCCTTGGCGGTGACTATCGCCCGACCCCGTTGTCCGGAGAGTCGAGCACTCACCGTCGCTGTCGCCAACCGGAAAGCCATAAGTGCTACTCCCATGAGGTTACATTGCGGGCTTGCACATGCCCTACGCATGATTAAACGCGAATGTAGGTCAGGCGGCGACTCGCCAACGAACGAAAGTTGTCTAGGTCTTTAGTGGGGTTGGGCGCTCCGTCGAAAGTCGGAGCGCCGTAGGCTTCAGACTGTTGGAATGCGCACCTGAATGTGCGTGCCCTTACCGGGCGTGCTGTTGATGTTGAACGCGCCTTTGAGCCGCACCGCGCGCTCGCGCATCGACTGCAAGCCGAGGTGTCCGGGGAACGACCCGTACGTGTCAAAGCCGATGCCGTTATCGTGCAAATCGAGCACCAGCTCGGTCGGCGTTGACTCGAGGTACAGGGTGACTTCGGTCGCGCGGGCATGTTTGACGGTGTTGTGCATCGCTTCGCGGGCGATGTGATAGAGAGCTTCTTTGATGTCGAGCGTCACTTCCGGCTCGATGCACAGCTCCGTCTGCACTTGAATGCCATGGCGCGCTTGCAGTGACGCTGCTTGCTTGATCAGCGCGGCGACTAAGCCTTCGTTCTTCAGTGCTTCGGGGCGCAGCTCGAAGATCAGCGCGCGCATTTCGGTCAGACCGGCTTCCGCCAGCGATAGGACGTATTCGAGCGGTTCGGCGATCAGTGACGGGTCGCGTTCGAGTAGGCTGCGCGCCGTGCGCGTGCCGAGGGCGATGCCGTAGAGCGCCTGCGACACCGAGTCGTGCAGCTCGCGGGCGAGGCGGTTGCGTTCCTCGAGGATCGCCAGTTCCTGCGCCTGCGAATAGAGGCGCGCGTTCTGTACCGCCACCGCCACCTGATCCGCCAGCGTCGACATGATGCGGATGTCCGCCTGCGTGAAGTGGTTTGTATCGCGCGAATGGATGTCGAGGACGCCAATCAAGCGGTCGCCAACGACCATTGGCACCGCCAGTTCCGAACGCGTGTCCGGTAGATGGACGCTGAACGGGAAGTCGCCACGCTCGAAGACGTCGTTGAGGATCACGCCCCCACGGACGCGCCCGGCTTCAGCCACGATCGATCGTTCGTCATCAAGCCGGATCTCGCGGAGGTCAACCGGAATCGCTTGGTCGAGCCTGCCGGGGGGCAGTGCCAGCAGCAGCGAATTTCCCGCGCTGTCGAGCAGGTAGACCTGCACATGGTACAGGTTGAAATTGGTCTGGGTCAGCTCGGAAACCGTCCGCAGCAGCTCAGTTTCGCTCAGAAGCGTTGCAGACGCCGCGCTCATGTTGGCGACCGTCTCAAGCTCGCGCGCGCGCTGTTCGTTCTCACGGCGCGCGCGTTCGGCGGCGAGGTACGAACGGCGGCTGGCGACGATCGCGCCGACCGTCTGGATGAGCGACTCGCAGATGTGGCGGTCGTTGGCGGTGAAACGGCGCGGCGCTTCCCACGTGCAGCCGATCATCCCCTGCCAGCAGCCACTGCTGAAAAGCGGGATGATGACGAGCGCATGATGTCCCAGTTCCGCCATGAAGTTGCGCAAATTGCCGGTAAGGCGCGGGTCGGACATCACATCTTCGATCATCAGCGGTTCATCAGGCGAATCAACCCAGAGCTGTGTCGTCTCGAACTGCGCCAGATCGTAGGTCTGGTTGAGGAAGTAACTCGATGGCGCGGGTTCGTTGTTCTCCCATGTCGCCATGATGGTCATCATGTTCGGCTCACAACTATCTGTCTCGAAATAGTTGAGCGACATGTTCGTCGGGCTGATCTGGCGCGTGTACAGCCCGACCGCCGCCAGAATCTCCCATTCGTCGGTTGCCTGCGAGAGCGCGGCATTGACCTGCGCCAGCGTCTCGGCGCGCTGCCGCGCCGCCTCGGTCACTGTCTGCAAGCGGATTCGTTCAAGCGCCGCCGACATCAAGTCGCCAATGCCCATGACCAGACGGCGGTCGCGCGCAGTATAGATGCGCGGCACGGCGCTCTGGAACGCAAGCGTTCCCATCCAGCGGTTGTTGATCGATAGGGCGACGGCGATCCGCGCCGCCGTGTCACGTTCAAGCCAGTTCTGGATGCTGACCGGGTCGATGCGCGGATCGTTGGCGATGTCTTCGCTGATCCACAAGCCTTTGCGCGGCATGTGGCGGAATATCGGGAAGTTGTCGACGCTGAAGCGTTCTCCGAGCGCGACGGTGCTGCCTTTTGCCGTCGCGATGACTTCAAAGTAGCGGGCGGTATCAAAGTCGAAGTTTTCCCAGACCGAGAGGACGATCCCGCGCAGGCTAATGTCGAGCAGGGCGACAGCGCCCGCCAGTTCCTCGAAGGTCGTCGCCGCGTTGATGACCTCGCTCGCCTGATACAGCAGCTCGGTTTCCTTGCGCGCGGCTTCTTCGGCAAGGTAGGCGCGGCGTGTGGCGACAACCGACGGCACGGTTTGCATCAGGACGTTGTAGACGTACTTCTCCTGATCGGTGAAGTGATGCGGCTCGAACCACAGGATCGAGATCACACCTTGATAGCGTCCACCGGTGTGCAGTGGCAGGATCGCCATCGCCCGCGTGTTCATGCTGGCGAGCATTTCCGCGCGCGTACTTTCGTTGATCCACGGGTAGGTGGCGATATCCTCGATCAGCAGCACCTGTTCGGGCTGGTTGACCCACAGCGTCGCGATTCCAAATTTGGACAGCGGGACGATGTGATGCTCATTGGCATCATACAGCGCTGCCGATCCGTCGCGCCAGACGGCGACCGGGACGGACTGCGCCGGGTTGCCTTCCTCGTCAAGGTCGAGGTAGTTGAGCGTTAAGCCCGCCGCCGATTGACATTCGGTGTACAGCGCGATCGCGCTG
>JAEVZT010000317.1 GCA_023392115.1 Chloroflexota bacterium | reverse complement strand
CGCGGCTTCGTCGAGGTATTGGCTGCGAAAGATGTCCATCGCTTTGTGCATCAGTGACGCGCGCTCGCGTCCGCTCGCAGCCGACCAGCGCGGAAATGCAGCGGCAGCCGCCCGTACCGCCGCGCTGACATCTTCGCTTGTTGCTTCAGACACCTCACGGATGACGATGTTATAGGCGGGATTGATCACCGGACGGGTCGCGCCGTTCGCGCTCGCCTGCCAGCGCCCGTTAATCAGGAGGGTTTGAGTCATACACTTGCACTCCAGCGGGCGAGACCGTCAAATGCAGCGCGGATCAGCGCATCCTCGCCGTGATCGCGCGCGTCGGGGTCGATCACCTCGAACGGATCGGCATTGTTCGTCACCAAGCAGAACGAAGCCGCCGCCAGTTTCAGATGCGCGCTGAGGACGTAAACGAGCGATGTTTCCATGTCGAGGGCGATGACGCGGGCGGCGCGCAAGTTTGAAAGGTCAGGAAGCCCTCGCCCGACCAGCGCTGGAGCCATCCGCGGGTAGAAAGCGTCATATGTCGCCGTGACGCCCGCCAGCACGCGGCTGCCTGCCGCGCGGGCGCAGTCAATCAGCGCCTGCCCGAGTGACCAATCGGGAACCGCGGGAAATTCCATCCCCAGATAAGCCGACGACGTGCTTTCAAAGCGTGCCGCGCCCGTCGACAGGACAAAACAGCCCATCGGCAAGCCGATCCCCATCATCGTGCCGACGCGGACGACCGCCTTCGCACCGAGCTGCGCCAGTTCCTCAATCGCTATGGCTGCTGACGGCGCGCCGATGCCTGACGAGATTGCCGTAAAGCGTTCCCCTGCGCGGCTGCCTGTCGCAACAATATATTCCCGGTTCTGCGCGACGACCGCACCCGAGTCCATCAGCGAGACGATGCGTTCGACGCGCGCCGGATCGCCCGTCAGCATAACGCGTTCGGCGACGTCACCGGGACTACAGCGAAGATAAAGTGACTTTGTCATAGGACACCGAAGTTCTTTCTATAGCGGAGCACCAGCCGTTCCCAGTCCGGCAGATTACTCTGACAGCCGACCCCTTCGACGGCGAATGCGGCACATGTCGCGCCCAAGCGCCCGCAGACGAGCGGATCGTAACCGAGCCAGCTGCCCGCGAGAAACCCGGCGGTATAGGCATCACCCGCGCCGGTCGTATCGACGACAGTCGCGGGCACGATCGGAACCTGTACGTCGCCTTCGCGCGTGAAAATACGGCTGCCTTCTGACCCGGCAGTCAGGACAATCGTTTCGACGCCCTGCGCTAGAAGCGCGCGAATGTCGTCAAGTCCAAGCGCGGACAGGAGAAACTGCGTTTCCATCACGTTGCAGAAGATCACCCGGCTCAGGCGGGCGAACTGCTGCAAGACTGTACGCGGGTAAGCGGCGGTATCGGCTTTCAACTGCCAGATCAGCGGGATGTCATGGGCGGCGATCAGGTCGACGAAGGCACGGTTGTACAGCGCGCAACCGACAGTCACCAAGCCGTGACGCACGTTGTTCAGCCCTTCGAGCGAGAGCGTTCCCGTCCATGCATCGGCAGCACCGGGATAGAAGAAGTTGACGCACTCGCCGTCAGGTGCGCGAAACAGATAACTGGCAGACGTCCGCTCGCCGTCAAGCTGGATCAGGTTATCGCAGACGATCCCCTGCTCAGTCAAGTAGCGTCGGTAAGTATCGCCTTCGGGGTCAGCACCGAGCACCATTGCCACTCCGGTGCTAAAGCCAAGTTTCTTCAACCCAACGGCGACATTTGCGCCGCATCCGCCGAAACTGCCCGTTTGCGATCGCAGCGGCGCGTGCAGCAGCGCCGTTTCGCCCGCCATCGGCACGCGTGAAACCGGCACGATGTGATCAAGGCTTGGATAGCCGGTCGCCAGCAGGTCAAGCATGTTTATCCATCATTTCTCGCTCGGTCGCCAGCAGCGCCAGCGCCTCCTGCACCGAAATCACCTTGCCCATGTACTTGGAGATATCTTCAAGATTAGCTTCGTGCAGGTGTGCCTTGTCGGTCGCCACACACTCGCGCGGCACGACGACCGCATAGTTGCGCTCGAAGGCGTCGGTAGCGGTGGCGCGAATGCAGACATTCGTTTTCGTGCCGGTCAGGATCACCCGCTCGATCCGGTTGTCGCGCAGGATCAGGTCGAGGTCAGTGCCGACGAACGCGCTGTAGCGCCGCTTGACGACCTGATAATCTTCAGGCTGCGGCAGCAAGCGCGGATCGAGTTCGACGCCGACAGTCCCTTCCTCGCCGTGCGCGCGGACGTTTTCGAGTTCCCAGTCCGGCTTTCCGGCACGGTGCTGGTCGACAAACCAGATAATAAGTGCGCCCAGCTCGCGCGCCGCGTCGACGAAGTCCGCGACGACCGGCACAAGCGCGGCTGAAGACGGGTTCGCGACCCGACCGTGTTCTAAATCGGTGAAGTCGCGCATCATATCAATTACAAGGACGGCGGTTTTCATCACCAACCCTTTCGCCATTCTTTACGCGCGGAAATGATCGCCAGCGTTATGACGACCATCAGGTAGGGCAGCATCTGGAAGAACTGCGGCGGCGTGCTGCTGAGAAGCTGCAAGCGGAACTGAAACGCCTCGAATAAGCCGAACAACAGACAGGCGAGCGCCGAGTAACGCGGGCGACCGGCGGCAAAATAGACGGCAGCCAGCGCGATGAACCCGCGTCCCGCCGTCATGTTCTCGCGAAACAGCGCCAGATCGCCAACCGCCAGATGCGCTCCCGCCAGCCCGCACAGCGCGCCGCCCAGGATCAGCGCCAGATACTGCCGCCGCCGCACCGGTACGCCAGCCGATCGCGCTGCTTCTTCGTTCTGTCCGATGGCGCGAATGTGAATGCCCGGAATCGTGCGGTAGAGGAAGATCGCGGTCAGCGGGACGGCGATCCACGACAGGTAGACCAGCGGCGAATGGCTGAAAAGCAGCCTGCCGACGACCGGCAGGTCGCTCAAGCCCGGTATTCGTACCGCTTGAAGGCTCGTCAGTTCCATCGGCGAGAATGTACCGCTGGTGTCGAACAACACTTGCAGCAGGTAGGCTGTCGCCCCCGCCGCGAGCAGGTTAACTGCCAAACCTGAGACGATCAGGTTAGCGCGAAGTGATGTGACGACGAGCGCGAACAGGGCAGCCAGCAGCATTCCGACGACGACCGCCGCCAGCACGCCGCCCCACGTCGAGCCAAGCCAGAAACCGAAGGCGACGGCGGCAAACGCGCCCGCCAGCATCAAGCCTTCCAAGCCGATGTTGACCTGCCCCACCTGAAGGCTGAGCAATCCCGCCATCGCCGCCAGCAGCAGCGGCGTCGACAGCCGCAGCGTCGACGCGGCAATGTTGATGATGAAGTCGAGCGGTTCCAAAAGAATTCAGCCTTTCGCTAGCTCGCGCCGCTCTTGACCGGACTTGGCTGCGCCGCGCCGGTTTGCGTCGGCGTGACGCGGCGGCGACGAAGCCAGCCAACCGACACGTCGACGGCGACAAAGAAGATCACCAGCGCGATCACGATGTCGACGAGGTCGCGCGGGATTTGTGTGAACATCTCCAACGTTGACGCGCCATTGCGAAGCGCGCCAAGGAACAGCGCCGAGAACAACACGCCGATCGGGGTGTTGCGTCCGAGCAGGGCGATGACAATGCCGTCGAAACCAAGCCCGTTCGAGAAGCCGCTGACAAAGCGGTAATGGACGCCAAGCGCCTGTCCCGCGCCCGCCAGCCCGCCGATCAAGCCGCTGAGGAACATCACCATGACGATCGTCCGCCCGACAGGCATCCCGATCCAGCGGGCGAAGATCGGGTTGGTGCCAACCGTCTTGATTTCGAAGCCGAGCGTCGTCCGCCGGAG
>JAEVZT010000305.1 GCA_023392115.1 Chloroflexota bacterium | reverse complement strand
ACCCGCTGCACCCCTACACGCAGGCGCTGCTCTCCGCCGTGCCCGTGCCCGACCCGCTGAAGGAACGCGACCGCCAGCGCGTCATCCTCGCCGGTGACGTGCCGAGCCCCGCCCGCCCGCCGATCGGCTGCAACTTCAACACGCGCTGCCCGGTGTCGATCGCCGGCATCTGCTTCCAAGAACCTGATCCGCCGCTGGTCGAAGTCACGCCCGGTCACTTTGTCGCCTGCCACCGCGCGACGGAGTTTTAAGAAACAGCACTGAGTACTGAGTACCGAGTGCTGAGGAGTAGACAGTAGACAGTAATCAGTTGACAGTTGGAGCCGTTACGGTCTTGCTGTGAACTGTGAACCGTAAACTGTCTACTTTTTTTTCCATTTATCCCAAGCGATATACCCCATATATCCCCAATTAATCCAAATTATCCCAGCCCGTACATTAAGACTCTTATTTTTCGGTTCAAAAGCTGTTCAAAAGTCTGTCGAAAACTCGCCCGATCTGTTCATAACCTGTTCAAAACTCGGCGGCGGATGTTCATAACGCCTTCGCTTATTTCAGGGAAAAGCGGTTTAGCCGCGTTAGCCTGTCGAAACTGTTCAAAACCCCGCCGAGTTATGAACATGCACCTGTTCAAAACTTTCAGCACACTTGTTCCGCTTATCACAAGTTTTACCCAAACACCTGTGAATTAGGGAAGCGCTTTGGTTTATATTCTGCGATAAGCGAAGACTTGGGATTAATATGGGATAAGTTTTGAACAGTTTCGACAGCCCTACTACTTCGACTAAGATATATTGATATGAATGCAGGGAACGTTTCTCTATTCTCCTGATGGTTCCGATCGGCACCACCTACGCTATAATCCCAACTAAAGGGAAAAGCGAATTTTCATGATTCACCCGCAGACACACGCGCTGGAACGCAAAGTAGCAATCCTCACACGGCTGACAGAAATCAGCACGGCGTTGAATTCGACCCTCAAGCCAAAACCCCTGCTGCATCAGATTATGGAAGCGGCGGTCGAAATCGCCGATGCCGAAGCCGCATCGGTCTTGTTGTGGGATGCCAAGACGAACGAACTTCGTTTCGCGGCGACGACGGCGGGAAGCCAGTCGCTGATCGGCGTTCACGTCCCGCTGGAAAGTATTGCCGGTCAGGTGATGCGCGAAAATCGGGTCGTGGTCGTCGAAGATGCGCAGAACAACGCCCACCATTACAAGCAGGTCGACGACAGTTTCGCCTTTGAGACACGCTCGATCCTCGCGCTGCCAATGCACTCGAAGAACCGGCTGATCGGCGTCCTCGAAGTCGTCAACAAGCGTCACCTGCCGTGGACTGACGACGACACCAATTACCTGTCGATCCTCGCGTCGCAGGCGGCTGTCGCCATTGAGAGCGTGCAGCTCGTCACGGCGCTGCAAAAAGCCAACGAAGAATTGAACCGGGTCGACAAGCTCAAGAGCGATTTCATCGCCATCGCGTCACATGAACTGCGGACGCCGCTCGGCGTGATACTGGGCTACGCCAGCTTCCTACAGGAATCGGATGATCCCGAGGTCAGCGAGCACGCTTCGAAGGTGGTCGGCAGCGCGATGCAGCTTCGACGGTTGATCGAAGACCTGACCAACCTGCGCTATTTCGAACAGAACACCGCCGACCTCGATCTCGAACCGGTCGATCTCGATTCGTTCGTGCGCGAGCTGCTGCATGACGTCAACTCGATCGTTGAGGCGAAGCGCCACCGCCTGCATTACATCCCGCCGCCGGTGGGGACTCGCGTCATGATCGACCGCATCCGCATGGGCATGGCGATCACGAGCGTGCTCAACAACGCCATCAGCTTCACGCCCGACTTCGGGCTGATCGAGGTGCAGGTGCAGATTCAGCGCGGCGAAGCGCTGCTGATCATCACCGACAACGGCATCGGGCTTGCCGGCGACCAGCTTGAGCGCATCTTTAACCGGTTCTATCAGGTCGAAGATCACATGACGCGCTCGAAGGGTGGCATGGGCATCGGCTTAAGCATCGCGCGGGCGCTGGTCGAAGCGCACAATGGACGCATCTGGGCGACCAGCGAAGGATTGAATCAGGGCGCGACATTCACGATCACGATGCCGCTGGCACACATCCACGAGCCTTAATCAGGTAATCACGCCAGAAACACGGAGGAAGGTTCATGAGCATCACGATAACGTGGCTTGGACACTCGGCAGTTGCCATCGACCTCGACGGGCATCCAATCCTGATCGATCCGTTTCTGTCGGGCAATCCCCTCGCCGCCGCGACACCGGAAGACGTTCAGGCTGAGTTGATCCTGCTGTCGCACGGGCACGGCGATCATCTCGGCGATACGGTGGCGATCGCCAAGCGGACGGGGGCGGGCGTTATCACCAACTTCGAGATCGCCAACTGGCTTGAAGCGCAGGGCGTCCAAACGACCCATGGGCAGAATACCGGCGGGACTGGCGATTACGGCTTCATGACCGTCAAGCTGACGATGGCGTTTCACAGCTCATCGCTGCCGGATGGCACGTATGGTGGTCAGCCATACGGTCTCATCATTACGGCGAAAGAAAGCGGCAAGCGGCTGTATTTCGCCGGGGATACCGCGCTATTCTCCGACATGCAGTTGATCGGCGAGCACAACATCGACGTGGCATTCCTGCCGATCGGCGACTACTTCACGATGGGCATCGACGACTCGATCCGCGCCATTCGCTACGTGCGCCCGCGCTTCGTCCTGCCGATCCACTACAACACGTTCCCGCCAATCGCGCAGAACGCGGGGCACTGGGCGAACCGCGTTAGCAGCGAAACCGACGCGCAGCCGATCGTCCTCGATCCGGGCGGCTCGTACACGCTGCAAGACTAGCGGACACAATCACCTGTACGGCGTTTTCGACCAATCGATCGTCATCGGCGTGAGGATGGGTTTCGTGTGCCCGCCGGTCGTGTCCCAAGGCATCTGTGACGGCACATTCCAATCAATTTTGCGGGCGTAGGCGCGCCCGATCGCTACCATCAGCGCGACCTGCGACGGTTCGTGCGAATCGAGCGTCAGCTTGAGCGGATCGGGCTGTCCTTCCATTGGAATACCGAGATTGTCGCGCAGGTTGTCGGCGGTGAGCTGTGGGTTGTAGCGCCGCAGGTCGATGCGGTCGCCGTAGATCGCGCGGGCGCTGTAAACCTGCTGCAAGCTGGCGTCGTCAAGCCCTTCCAAGATCACGTATTCGACCCAATCCTTGAGCCAGAAGCGAGCCGCCGCGCCTTCGGGGTGCATCAGCGGCACGTAGCCTGTGCCGAGCGAAATGACAATTACATGCTGGTCGATGAAGCCTTCCGACGCGCCAATGTACTCCATCGCTTCGATCGTCGCAGCCAGACAGGGGTTCGAGGTCACGCCAACGCCGCCGTCGATCAGGTTGCCGGCGACCGGCGGGAAGTAGATCGGCGCCGCGCCGCTCGCCGCGACCACGCCCGAAAGCGGGTAATCGGCGACTGCCGGCAGCCCGGGTCCCTTGCTGACGACGTAGTACGTTTCACCGCTCCGCACGTCCTTGATGGTGATGAAGACGATCGGGCGCGTCAGGTCGCGGATTTTGATTCCCTGCGACAACGGCTGCAACGCCTGCCGGAACGGTTCGAGCGGGTAAAGGTGGCGCAGTCCGTTGAGCAGATAGCGCAGATAGAGCTTGACATTATTCGCCGGGAAGGCGCGCGGGAGTCGGTCGCGGTAGACGACTTCCAGAAGCTGCTGCGCCGTCATGCCGATGCCGAGTCCGGCGGCGATGATCGCGCCGGTGCTCGTGCCGCCGACCATGTCGAACAATTCCTGACACGGCTTGCCGGTCATGGCTTCAAGTTCGGCGAGCATGGCGATGGCGATCATGCCGCGCATCCCGCCGCCGTCGACAGTCAGGATGACTTTTTTGCCACTGGGGTTGAAGTCGAGCATGGGTTATGTTCCTTCCGCGCGTAGGCTTCAGTCTAGGCGAGAGTGCTCAAGGGCGCAACACGGGGGATCGGTGTATACTTCTGGCAAACTTCGTCGCGTATGGGGGATGGATGTGATGAGGAAGCGAACACTCTTACTGCTGCTGACGGCGCTCGTCGGCATCCTATCGGTAGCGGTGATCCACGCCGACAGCAGCCGTGACTTCGGCACCGGCTGGACGGCACAGTACTTCAACAACACAACCCTGTCGGGATCGCCTGTCTTTTCCGAAGCGCTGCCGGCAGGCATCAACGTCGACTGGGGGACGGGCAGCCCGAATGCCGCCGTACCGGTCGACAACTGGTCTGCCCGTTTCACATCCGTCCAGTTCTTCAATCAGGGCACGTATGAATTCGCTGTCACGTCAGATGACGGCGTGCGTGTCCTGATCGACGGCGTGATCGTCTGGGATCAGTTCATCGGGCGCCCGCTGACGACCGACCGTTTCCAGCGGACGCTGACGGCGGGCACGCACACGCTGACCGTCGAGTATCTTGAGCTTGTCGACCGCGCGGCGATCCAGTTCCAGTGGTTTCCGGTCAGCCTGCCGATGACGCCCGGCATTGGCACGACGCCGTTCCCCGGTGGCGTTGTTCCGCCTGCGGCGACAGCGACGCGCATTCCGCCAACCCCGCTGCCGGCGATCCCGGCGGGCGCGCTTACAGGCACGGTAGTCCGCGCGCCTATCCTGCTCGTGCGCGGCGCGCCGTTCTTCGCCGCGCCGGTTGTCAACCGCATCCAGCGCGGGCAGACGTATGCCATAGTCGGGCGCGACGACGACGCGCGCTGGTTCCTGCTCCAGTTGAGCGGAATGCAGGGGTGGGTCTGGGGTTATTATCTGTTCGTCAACGGCAACGAGTTCAACGCGCCGGTCGTCAGTTCGTTCGTGACGCAGGGCGACCCGGCGGCGACGACCGGCGTTGTCGGTCAAACACAGGCGACGCTGAGGTTACGTGCCGCGCCGCTGGTCGGATCAGAGCAGATCGGGCGCATCCCGTGGGGCGACATCCTGCCGATCCTCGGCAGGACGCCGGGCGGCGACTGGTATCAGGTCGTGTTCCGCGGCACGCCGGGATGGGTAGCTGCGAGCTACGTGCGGATCGTCGAAGGCGACTTGAACAGCGTGCCCGTGATCCAGTAACCGGTTAGCACCAACAGGCAAATGGCGAACGCGCCGACGCCAATCCACAGCGCGGGCGGATACCCCGCCGGCTGGTAGGTGAAAATGATTTCACTTGCCCCGGCGGGAACTCGCACAGCGCGGAATAGGACGTCGGCGCGTTCGATTTCTACCGGCGTCCCGTCAACGGTCGCCGTCCAGCCGGGATAATACGCGTCGGTCAGGACGAGATAACCGTCGGCATCCGTTTCGACGGCGATCTCGATCCGTTCCGGCGTATAGCTGCGGATCGTGACCGTGTTGGCTGAACCTCCGCCCCTGAAGTCGTCACCCGCTCCGGCGATGATCGCCTGCGCCGCCGGGTCGAAAGCGGGATCGCGCATCAGAGCAAGCGCCGTTTCTGTTCCCGCCTCGTCGTCAGGGATATAACGCGCGTCGTAGACCATGAACGCGCGCGGCAAAACTGCCCCATTCTCGTATATCTTGATATCGCTCGACAGGACGCGCGTCCACGGGGGCGGCGCTGTCTGCTGGAAATCGCCGGTTCGCGTATCGACGAGCGTCACCGCGCGCACGGTGATAGGCGCTTGGCTGGTGATTTGCACCGCGTCCGGCGTCAGCGGCTCATTGATCCTCAGCCGCGCGAGGTGGTAGCCGTCAAGCGAGCCGAGATCGAGGGCGCTGTCATTGGCGATCACCTGCCCCTCGCCGTCGACAAGTTCCAGATCGGGTGGCGGGCAATCGCTCTCGACGCAGGTGTAAAGTACGTCGACGGCGCTGAGTTCAAAGCTATAGCCCGGTACAACAAGCTCGTTTCTCCCATCCTCGTCAGGCGCAAGCGTGACTTCAAACTGCGTATCGTAGAAAATGCCTTCGTGGACGAGGTCGTATACCTTGTCGGTGATCAGGTAGCGCGTGTCCGTCAGGTCGAGCCAGCGGCGGTCGGGGATGCACGCGCCGCGGCAGCCTTCGAGCGCCAGCAGTTCGCGCAGCCTGCCGTCGACAGTGCGCGGCTCGCCGTCGGGCAGCATCAGCGACGTGAACGCCGTGAAATCGGTCGTTGGCAGCAAGCCGCCGTCGAAGCCGTCGACGGTCGGAAAGCCCCACGACAGCGGCATGTTGGGCGCGACGATTTCACGCTGTTTCACCGTGATGAAGGCGTTATGCAGCGCCGTTTCTGAAAGACCGGCGTAGCGAGTTTCGAGCGCGGCGCGGTCGCCGGGATCGAACAGCAGCCCGCTGATGCTCAACATGCGATCCGGCGGCGTCTGACCGTCACCATAGACGCGCATCTGCCGGATCGTGAAGCGCGGATCGCTGTAGGTTTCCGGTGGCACGAGGTGGTTGTACGGCAGCACCCGCGCCGCCGCGAACAGTTCGAGCAATGCGAGGACAACAAGCCCCCTCACCCCAAAGTCCCCTCTCCAACGCCACACCGGAGAGGGGGCAGAG
>JAEVZT010000222.1 GCA_023392115.1 Chloroflexota bacterium | reverse complement strand
TTTAGCTGTCTGGTTTTGAAGCTGCTAGCAAAAGCACAGTGTCTTCATGGCAAGGGGATATTGGGCATGTCGAAGGTTGACGTGACGCTGCCTATCATTTCGTAAGCTGTGCCAAAGCCGTGACAATCCTGTCGGGGTGCAGGGCTAAACCTTGAATCGCGGGCGACATGGAAGGAGTGCTTAGCTTGTAAGGGGGTGGGGCAGAAGCTACGGAAGAAGCACCGCGCACGCGGCGATCAACGTGGCGGGCAGGGGAATGTTGAACAGCTTGCAAGCGTCCAGCCGCGCGTCCTGCGACACCGGCACTTGAACGGGTGCATCAGAACGAAGGCTTACCGAGAAAGTTTGCAGCGGAAAGCTGATCCCGTGCCCGAGGGCTTTGACGACGGCTTCTTTGCGTGTCCAGCCGCTGTAAAAAGCGGTAACCTGCTGATCGGCGGGCAAGCCAGCAAGTTCCGCCTGCTCTGACTCTGAAAACACGGTTCTTGCCACCTGAAGCATGTTTTTGAAAGCTGCCGCGCGCTCAATATCAACGCCGACTGCGCCGGCACGTGTTACGGCGAAGGTAGCATACGAACCCGAATGCGAGAGGTTGAAGTGCAGCGCGCGCTCGACTGGCGGAAAGCTCAATGCAAGTTTGCCGTTCTGCTCGATCGAGTAGCGGATTGCCGCCGGCTGGCAGTTGAGATAGGCAGCGAGCAGACAGCGCAGCAGCCCGCGTCGCACAATGAAGCCGAGCCGCAGCCGCTCGAGGAGAAACCGCTCAAGCCGGACAGTTTCAGACGGATCGAGCAGCGCGCGGTATGCTTGCGCAGCGTGAATGAACGTATCGAGATTCGCCCACCAGACATCGACAGCGTTGTCGGCGAGTGAGAGGCTAGTAGGGGGTGTATCTGTCCAGCAGCGGATGTTGAGCGTGAGCATTTGCAGCGACTCCGGTTGCCGCGCTTAGGTGATGGGGGATTTCAAGCCACCCGCTAGCCCGGCTTCTCGTCGTAGACGTAAACACGGGTGTTGCGGATAACCCAGTTGTCCCACAGCCACTTTGCATCGCTGACGCTCAGGTTTACACAGCCGTGTGACCAATAGTAGCCGAAGTTGTCGTGCCAGTAGACGCCATGCAGCGCCTCACGCCAGTTGAAATACATGTGGTACGGCACCTGATCAAGGGCGTAGAAGTCGTCGCTGCCAGCCGCGCCTTCCATTGGACCGGACTCCCAGAACAGCTCAACCTTCCACACGCCGGGATCGGTGACCCACCGTTCCTCATCCATGTCGCCGGTAGAAACCAGCGTCGCCATCACCGGACGCTCGCCCTCGTAGGCGACCAGATTCTGCTCGTAAGTGCTCACGCCGACCCAGCGCCAGTTGTAAACGGCGGGTGGCGTCGGGTGGACGATGCTGAGATTGGTCTGAACCGTCCACTGTCCGCGCCCGACAAGATGCCAGTCCCACTCGCCGACGGTGACCGTGGCATAGATATTCATCAGGTCATAGCGCCGGAACGAGCCGGACTGCTGACAGCTGCGCGGACCGCCGGGGGTAAGCGACGTGCAGTGATCATAGATCGCCCACGCAAACGGCATTTCCATGCGATTGATGATCACGCCTGTAAACGTCGAGGGTGTCGCATAGTTCGCGTTTGCGAGCGACGCCCAGCGACCGGGGCGGATCTCTGCCCAGTCGCCCGACGTTCGGAGCACATTGACATAGCTGCTGCGTCCGGCAGTGAAGACATCGATCGCGTTGCCGTCCGGCGCGTTGTAGAGTGTGACTTGGTCGGCGTCGAAGTAAATGAAGTCCTGACCTGCGATCACGCCGAGGTCGTAGGGGATTGGCGTTACGTCAGGATAACGCAGCGCCGCCATGAGCGCATCACATTCCGGCGTCTGAGGGGCAGCGTAGGTGATGCCCGCGCAGCTAGGATGCCCCTGCGCCGCTGCCGAAGTGACGGGGATCGACACGACGCCGACCGGAACGGTCAATAGGAGGGCGAACACAACAAGCGTGCGGATGTTCAGCACATCAACTCCGTCGTGAATCGGACAATGTGTGCCATCATACCGTAAATCAACGTCTAGAATCCAGAAGGCTTTCTCTCCCAACTACCTGTACGGCAACCGGAAGTGCAAGGTTATTCAGGGCAGGTTAGAATTGCCGCGGCATTTCATCGATTGCGTGTCGCATGAGCAGCGGTCGACGGGCATGCGACAGCCGGCGCAATCGTGTCAGGCGATGCTCACTTTGCAGCCCCTAGTGTAAGGAAAAGGTCGAGATGCTCAATACGGATGTGATCGTCATTGGCGCTGGCGCGATGGGCAGTGCCGCCGCATATCATCTAGCAAAGGCTGGACACCGGGTTCTGCTGCTGGAGCAGTTCGACATTGACCATCAAAAAGGCAGTTCGCATGGATCCTCACGCATAATTCGCTATGCCTATGACCAGCCCGCCTACATCCCTCTGGCGAAAGCGGTCTATCCGCTGTGGTATGACTTGCAGGAAGCAGTCGGTGAACGCTTAATCGTGCAGACGGGTGGATTGGACTTTGGCACGAGCGTGGAAGTACACGACATTCTTCAAACGATGCAGGCAGAGGGCATACCCCACGAAGTCCTCTCGCCCGGTGAAGCAGAATCCCGTTTCCCGCAGTTCCGCTTTGATGAGGGCATGCAGATTCTCTATCAGCCGGAGAGCGGTGTGCTGGCAGCCTCGAAGTGCGTTCGGGCACACGTCCGCCTTGCGCGGCAGCACGGCGCGGCGATCATGGAACGATCACTTGTGACACGCATCACCGTCAAACCGAACCATGTTGAAGTGCAAACAAGCGATGCCACATTCCAAGCCGAACGGCTGATTATCACGGCAGGCGCATGGACTCGTCCGCTGCTGGCTTCGATCGGGCTTGATCTCCCGCTTCAGCCAGTGAGATGCCAAGACGCGCATTTCCAGCCGGTAGTCTCGCTCGAGGGCTTCACCGCCGAGCACATGCCCGTGTTTATTTGTCACAGCAAGGACGATCAGGGGAATAAAGCCTATGGTCTGCCGAGCGTCGACGGCTCCGGCGTAAAGGTGGCATTTCATGGCGGAACCGCATTTGATGACCCTGCCCAGATCAGCTATGAGCCTGATCCGAAAATGGTCGATCACATACGGGCGTTTGCCAAAAAACATTTGCCGAGCATTGGCGACAGTCCGCTGGCGTCAACGCGTATTTGCCTCTACACCATGACGCCTGACGAACACTTCATCATCGACAAGCACCCCGAATACCCGAACGTCGTCATCGCGTCGCCGTGTTCCGGTCATGGCTTCAAGTTCAGCGCCTTGATCGGCAGCATCCTTGCCGATCTCGCGGTGACCGGACGCACCGAGCACGACATCAGTCTGTTCAGCGTCAGCCGGTTTGTCTCTTAACGCGAGGGCATCCGAATGAAACTCACGTTAGGGGAAGTTCGGGGCATCCTGCTGGATCTCGATGGCGTCACGTGGATTGGTACTGCTTTAGCGCCGGGGGCAGACCGATTCTGGCACTATGCACAGACCAGCGAGCTGCCCGTCGCCTTCGTCAGCAACGCGTCTGCCGCTTCTCGCGCCAGCATCTATGCAAAGCTGAAACAGCTCGGGTTAGCGAATGTAAGCCGGGAGCAGATCTTCCCGGCGACACGCGCGGCGGCGCTGTACGTTTGCGGTCGACGTCCGCATCCAAGAGTCTTTCTCGTGGGCGAGGTCGGATTGGCGGATGAGCTGCGAGCTGCGGGTGCCGAGCTTGTTGAAGAGGGTGCGGACTTCGTTGTCGTCGGCGTTGATCGGCAGGCGACTTACGCGCGTCTGGAGCGAGCCGCGGATCAGCTGATTGCCGGGGCTGAACTAGTCACCACCAACAGCGATGGCAATTATCCGACGGAGCGTGGGCTCAAACCGGCAGCAGGTCCCTTCGCGCGTTTCCTAGAGATGGCAAGCGGCGTGCAGGCGACGATCATCGGTAAGCCTCAGGCGGAACTGCTGCATCAGGCGCTAATTTTCCTGAAACTCGATCCATGGGAGGCACTGATGGTCGGAGACCGGGCAGAGGCGGATGTCGTCGCGGCGCGCGCTGCTGGTGTTCCGGCGGTTCTGATTGGCGATCAACGTCTCGAAGCGCTTCCCCCTGAATTGCAGCCCGATTTGTTCTGCCGCGACCTCGGTGAGTTGACGACGCTGCTGGCGGCGGCAAGAGACTAGCCTTTGGTTGCGCCCGCCGTGAGTCCGGCGACGATGTATCTCTGCACCAGCAGCGTGATGATGACCACCGGCAGCGTGATGACAACAGCTGCCGCCATCAAGCCGCCCCAGTCGACGCTGGAGTACGAGAGGAAGTTGAAGATCGCGATCGGCAGCGTCCGCGTATCGTCACCGGCAAGCACAAGCGAAAACATGAAGTTGTTCCACGAGAAGATGAACGCCATGATCGACGCGGTGATGATTCCGGGCACGGCGAGCGGCAGCGCGACGCGGAAGAACGCGCCAAAAACGCTCGCGCCGTCGATGCGCGCCGATTCTTCGAGTTCAGGTGGCAGACTTTCGAAGAACGGGATCATGACCCACGCGATGAACGGCAGTCCAACCAGCATGTGGCTCAAGATCAGCGCCCAGTACGAGCCAAGCAGCCCGATGCGACCGAACAAGATGTACCACGGCACGAGAAACGTGATGCCGGGGATGATACGCGCCGTCAGCAGAACGATCCCCAGCCAGTGTGCGCGAAAGCGCGCAATACCGTAGGCTGCCGGCAGCCCAAGAACTAGTGAAAACAGCGTTGACGCGGCGGCAACGATGAAGCTGTTGAGCAGGTACAGCAAGTAGTTCTGCTGCTCGAAAACGTTCTGGTAGTTCCGCAGCGTCGGCGTGAACACGAGCAGATTCCTGCTTGTCGTGATGTCAATCTGGTTCTTAAATGAACTGAGGAGCATCCACGCCAGCGGGAACACCAGAACAATAATGACCAGCACTATCGCGACGTAGCGCAGGGCTTGCAGCGCCAGCGCCGATTTCGTCTTTCCGGCGACCCTTCTGCGAGCGCCTTCTCGCGCGCGACTCAGTTCGTTGGCAGTCGTCAGGTCAGTCACAGCTATGTCGTCCCCCATCGTTTACGCACCTGCACGAACATCAGGCTGATTCCAAGCACGATTGCGAAGAAGATGATCAGCAGGCTGGAGGCGTTGCCCAGTCGGAAATATTCAAACGCCTGTACGTAGGCGTAAATGTTGATCGTTTCGGTGGCGAAGCCGGGACCGCCTCGCGTCATGGTATAGATGATGTCGAAGGTTTTCAGCGCGTCGATAGAACGCAGCAGCACGGCTGTCACAATTGTCGGCAGGAGCAGCGGCAGCGTCAGGTAGACGAACCGCTGTATGGCGGACGCGCCGTCAACCCGCGCCGCCTCGTACGGTTCTTCGGGCAGTGTCGTGAGTCCAGCCAACAGGATAAGCGCCATCATCGGCATCCACTGCCAGACATCGACGAGGATGAGACTCGGCAGCGCTTGCGACGCTGAACCGAGCCACTGCTGGGGCGGCAGCCCGAGGCTGCGCAGCATGCCGTTGAAAAGCCCGACGGTGGGTTCAAACATGAGCAGCCATGCCATCGCGATGGCGACCGGCGTTGCCACCATCGGCAGCAGGATCAGCGTGCGCACCAGCCCCCTTCCTAGAAAGGGTCCATTGATGAGGAGTGCAACGCCCAAGCCAAGCACCAGTTCGATGCCCACGGCGGCGATTGTAAACACGAAGGTACGGATAACCGCGTCGCCCAACCGCGGGTCGCGCGTGAGGAAAGTTTCGTAGTTTTCAAGCCCGACCGGTTCCGGCGCTCTCACCGCCGAACCGCTCCAATCATGCAGGCTCAGGTAGCCGGTGTAGATCACCGGGAAGACGATCATCAACAAGACAAAGATGACAGCAGGGAGGATGAATGCCCCGCGCGTTATCAGGTTCGGCATTACGCCCGGAGGAAGAGCTGAAGGTACACGCGCCATCAGTCGGGTTCCGTGTTTGTTACTGGAGGTAGATTGGGCAGGGCTGTTGAATCAACCCTGCCCGGATATTAAATGCTTAACCGTCAGACGAGAGGAAAGCGCCGAAAGCGTCGGCTGCTTCCTCAACTGCGGCAGCGACGTCACCGCCCTCGATGCCGGTGACGATCGGCGCGCCGACAATGTCGCGCGCTTCGCCAACGCGGACGACGAGCGGACGGTCGTGCCCGGTGCCGCGCGCGCTCTGAATCTGGACGACCGCCGCATAGTCCTCAGGGAAGCCGCTCAACCCCTCGGGGTTGTCCCACACCGACTGGCGAGCGCCCGGCGTGCCCTGCTTCTGGAGTTCCAAGACCACCGCTTCGCTGGTTGCCCACTTGAGGAATTCCTCGGCGGCGCAGCGGTTCTGGGTCGCGGCATTCATGCCCAAGCCCCATGATGTGATGTTGTACTGGTTCGCCCCTGCGGGACCTTCGGGGAACGGCGCGAACCCAACCAGATCGGCTACCACGGATTGCGTTGGGTCGATGACGTTGGCGTAAAAGACATCCGCATCGATCCACATGGCGGCGTTGCCCTGCTGGAAGACTGCGAGCGCTTCGGGCCAGCTCATATTCGTGGTTCCGGGAGGACCGTACTCGCGGAGCAGCCGGCTGTAGTACTCATACGCTTCCTGCGCTTCCGGCGAGCCAATGGCTGCTTCGCCTTCCTCGCTGATCCACTCGCCGCCGAAGCCGTAGAGGAAGCTGCTGAACTGCGTCACCGCCGGGCTTTGACGACCGCGCATGACGATCCCGTACTGCCCCTCATCGACATTTGTCAGAGCTGCGGCAGCCGCTTCAAGGTCTTCGAGGGTCGCGGGCGGTTCCAGACCGGCTTCTTCAAACAGGTCTGTCCGGTAGTAGAGCATCTCGCGTTCGGTGACGATCGGCACGCCCGAGACGGTGCCGTCAAAGGTGACGGTGTCGCGGGTGGCTTGCTGGAAATCTTCCCAGTTCCAGTCGGTCTGCGCGCTGACGAATTCACTCAGGTCGGCGATCCAACCATTCAACGCAAACAGGCGACCTTCCTGAAGCGGGCGGTACATGAAAACATCCGCCTGCGTGTTTCCGCTCGTCAGCCCAATCTGAAGGCGCTGCGAAAGCTGGTCTTCAAAATAGCTTTCGACGCGGAGCGTGATGCCGCTGGCTTGCTCGAATTGCGGCAGCAGGCGCTGGATAGCGGTATTCCACGGGTGGTTGGCGAAGATCATGCGCAGCTCCGTACCGGCGCACTCGTCGGAAACACCGGTGACCAGCGGGTTATCGTCTTGAGCTGCAACGGGCAGTAGACTGCCAAACGCGAGTGCGATGATCAGCACGATGGATAAGAGACGCCAAGAACGCATAAAGATCCTCCTTTAACGGTATTCTTGACCAAATGGGTTGATCCGGCACATGCGCCGGGGCTCCACTAATTTGAATTACCTCGCGCCACCAGCATCATAATCGGCGTACGATAGCGCGACCGTCTGGATTATGACTCCCGGATCGAAGCGAGGCAAACTCCGGCGGCTGCTATAAAGGGCAATCCGCCCAATTCTCCTGCGATGTGCTTCCGTGGCTGCAACTCATTCAAGCTTTGGCGGTCCCTGCCGGATGCGTTC
>JAEVZT010000220.1 GCA_023392115.1 Chloroflexota bacterium | reverse complement strand
GCGTTGTTTGATCCATGAGGCGTCGCTCTTGAGAGGGGGCGGCGAAAACAAACAGGGCAGAGTGTAACGCTCTGCCCTGCGGAATGATATAGGAGAGATGCCGGAAGGGGCTACATATATGCCTGCATCAGACTGTCGAGCGCGTCCTTCGACGGGCGCAGCTTGTCATCGCCGAGCTGTGCCAGCGGTGTCTCATGCAGATTGAGCGTCTCGCTGAGGACAGGGCGCGGCTCTTCGTAGTAGATCAAGCCGGTCATGAACAACTGCTCGCGCTGCGCTTCTTCGAGCAGGCGGATCGCCTCGATACGGCTGCGCGGGTCGTGGTCGCGCCCCAGCTTCTTGAGCCGGATCACGCCGCCGTTGTGCATTTCGACCTCGATCGTCTCGCCTTCGGCATAATCCCCGACGACGATCTCCTCGCGCGGCGCGACATAGTCCGGCGGCGTGAACTCGATCTCGTGGATCGGAATTTCGTTCTTCTTGCCGTAGTCGTAGCTCTTGTTCGAGCGCGGGTCGTTGTTGAAGGTCACGCACGGGCTGATCACGTCGATCACCGCCGTGCCCTTATGCCCGATCGCCGCCTTGATCAGCGTCTGCACCTGCTTGGCGTCGCCGGAGAAGCTGCGGGCGACGAAGGTCGCGCCGCCGATGATCGCCTCGAGGCACATGTCGATCGCCGGAAGCTCGTTCCTGCCGTAGTATTTGAGCGCCTGACCGGCGTCCGATGTGGCAGAGAACTGCCCCTTCGTCAAGCCGTAAACGCCGTTGTTTTCGATGATGTAGACCATCGGCACGTTGCGGCGGATGACGTGCTTGTACTGTCCCATGCCGATGCTGCCGCTGTCGCCGTCGCCGCTGACCGCGATCGCAATCAGGTCATGGTTTGCCAGCGTCGCGCCGGTGACGACCGACGGCATGCGCCCGTGAACCGCGTTGAAGCCGTGCGATCCCTTGAGGAAATAGGCGGGCGTCTTGCTTGAACAACCGATGCCGCTGAACTTCGCCACGCGCCACATCGGCAGACCGAGGTCAAACGCCGCGCTGATGATCTGGTTCGAGATCGAGTCGTGACCGCAGCCGGGGCAAAGCGTGCTCTGTCCGCCTTTGTAATCCGTTCTTTCGAGTCCGAGTGCGTTCGGCATTTACTTGTTCTCCTGTTCCGCGATGCGGTTGTAAATCCACTGCGCCGTGATTGGCAGGCTGTCCCCGAGCGCCAGCGAGATCATGTGTGTCAGGTCTTGCGCGCTTTCCATGCGCAGAAGCTGGTGCATCTGTCCATCGAAATTGTTCTCGATGACGTACACGCGCTTGTGGTTGTGGACGAAGTCGATCACGCTGTCCGCCAGCGGCAGCGCGCGGACGCGCAGGTAATTCGTCCGCAGACCCGCCTTGGTCAGCATGTCGCGCACTTCTTCGATTGCCGGGTCGTTCGAGCCGTAGGAAATCAAGCCGATCGCTTCGCTCGGCTCATACGGCATGTCGATCGCCGGCTGCGGCAGGACGTTCTGGGCGGTTTCAAACTTGCGGCGCAAACGCGCCATGTTCTGGAGCCAGTCGTCGCTGCGCTCGCTGTAAACGGCGCGCTCGTTGTGCCCCGTGCCGCGCGTGAAGTACGCCGCGCGTGGGTGATCCGTGCCCGGGACGGTGCGGTAGCCGACGCCGTCGCCGTCGTAATCCTTGAAGCGATACCATTCGCCGTGTTCGGCGAAGAAGTTTTCAAGCGAGACTTTATCGAGCTTCTTGCCGTGATTGACCGGCTGATCCGGGTATTCAAACGGCTCGCTCATCCACAGGTTCATGCCGAAGTCGAGGTCGCTCATGACGAAAACCGGCGTCTGAATCTGCTCGGCGATGTCGAACGAGCGCCAGCCGAACTCGAAGCATTCCTTGACGCTGCCCGGCAGCAGCACGATTTGCTGTGTGTCGCCGTGGCTCAGAAAGTGCAGAAACAGCAGGTCGCCCTGACTCACGCGCGTCGGCAAGCCGGTGCTGGGACCCATGCGGGCGACATCCCAGATGACGCACGGAATTTCGGCGAAGTAGGCAAGCCCGGCGAATTCTGCCATCAGGCTGATGCCGGGACCACTGGTCGCGGTGAGCGCACGCGCGCCCGCCCAGCCCGCGCCGACGATCATGCCGGCGGCGGCGAGTTCGTCTTCCGCCTGCACAATGGCGACTGTGCTCTTGCCGGTTTCCGGGTCGACGCGCAGGTCGAGGTGATCCATGATGTTGTCGACAAGGCTGGTCGACGGCGTGATCGGATACCACGCCACGACGCTCACGCCGCCGAAGATCGCGCCGAGCGCCGAGGCTTCGTTGCCCTCGATCAGGATTTTGCCCGCCGTCTCGTTCATCGGCTCGAAGCGGAAAGGATCGCTCTTGACAAGGTTCTCGCGCGACCAGTTGTACGCCATTTCGACCACATCATAGTTCATCTTCGCCGGCTTCTGCTTGCCGTTGAACTGGTCGAGCAGAGCTTGGTAGGCGACTTCCAGCGGAATATCGAACAGGTAGCAGCACGCGCCGACGTAGACCATGTTGGTGATACGTTCCTTGAAATCGCTGGGGATTTCCAACTGAGTCAGCGTTTCCTTGACAGGGATTT
>JAEVZT010000121.1 GCA_023392115.1 Chloroflexota bacterium | reverse complement strand
AGGCGCATCTGGTCGATCAGCGTCTGGTTGATCAGCACCGGGTTATAGGCGGGCCACAGCGCTAAGTGGACGCTGAGCGGCGCTTTCGAGTCCAAGTTCGACACGAGGTTGCGGTAAAGCGCGTCCGACAGGAACGGCATCGACGGCGCGATCAGCTTGCTGATGGTGACAAGGCACTCGTACAGCGTCGCGTAAGCGCTGAGTTTGTCGGTGTCGCTCTCCGACTTCCAGAAGCGGCGGCGGCTCAAGCGAACGTACCAGTTGCTCAACATGTCGACGAACGCCTGCACCGGACGCGTCGAACCGGGCACGTCGTATTCGTCGTAGGCTTCAGTCACGTCCTTGACCAAATTGTGCAGTTCTGCCAGCACGAACTGGTCGAGCAGGTCGCGCTCGCCGACCGGCGGCTGCGAGCTTTCCGGCGTCCAGCCGTCGAGGTTGGCGTAGGTGACGAAGAAGCTGTAGGTATTCCACAGCGTCAGCCAGAAGCGGCTGAGGACGTCGCCAACCAAGTCCTTCGAGAAGCGGCGCGGCTCGCCGGGGGGACCCGACGTGTACAGATACCAGCGGAAGGCGTCAGCGCCATGTGAATTCAGGATATCCCAAGGATCGACGACGTTGCCCTTGCTCTTGGACATCTTCTGCCCTTCGCCGTCGAGTATCAAGCCGAGGCAGATGACATTCTTGAACGACACTTCCTCGAACAGCATCGAGCTGATGGCGTGGAGGGTGTAGAACCAGCCACGCGTCTGGTCGACCGCCTCGCAGATGTAATCCGCCGGGAACTGGTCTTCGAACAGCGGCTGGTTGTGTGCCGGGTAGCCCCACTGCGCCATCGGCATCGAGCCGCTGTCAAACCACACGTCGATCACTTCCGGCACGCGGCGCATCATCCCGCCCTTGCCGTTCGGGTTCGGGAAGGTGATGTTGTCAACATACGGGCGGTGCAGGTCAAGCTGCGTCAAGTCCTGCCCTGCCAGCTCGCTCAATTCCTCGACGCTGCCGACACACAACATGTCGCCCGTGCGGTCATCAACCCACACCGGCAGCGGCGTGCCCCAGTAGCGTTCGCGTCCGAGCGCCCAGTCCTTCAATTCATTGAGCCAGTTACCAAACCGCCCCTCGCGGACGTGTCCCGGCACCCAGTTGATCGACTCATTCAGCTTGATCATCTTGTCGCGGTACGCCGTCGTGCGGATGAACCACGTCTCGCGTGCCATATAGAGCAGCGGCGTGCCACAGCGCCAGCAGAACGGATACGTGTGCTCGTAACGCCCCGATTTGTACAGCAAGCCGCGCCGCCGCAGGTCGCGCGTGATCTCCGGGTCGGCGTCCTTGACCCACATCCGGCGGAACTCCGTCACTGCGTCGATGAACGTACCGTCCGCGGCGACAGTTTGCAGAACGGGCAGGTTGTTCGCCTGCGCGACCGCCATGTCGTCGACGCCGAAGGCGGGCGCGATGTGAACGATGCCCGTGCCGTCGTCGGTGCTGACGAAATCGCCGGCGACGACGTAGGCGTGTTTCTGCTCGACGGGCAGGAAGGTATACAGCGGGCTGTAGCTCATGCCCAGCAGTTCCTTGCCCTTGAAGCGGCGCACGATCTTGTACTCGTCACGGTGGATCAGCACCTTGTCGAGCAGTTCCGCCGCGAGGATCAGGTTTTCAGTGCCTTCACCTTCGTGAACGGGTCCCTCGACCTGCACGTAATCGATATTCTCGCCGACCGCGAGCGCCACGTTCGCCGGGAGCGTCCACGGCGTCGTCGTCCAGACGAGGAAATAGACGCCGGGCTTGTCGCGCAGCGGGAAGCGGACGAAGACGCTCGGGTCTTGCACATCCTTATAGCCAAGCGCGACTTCATGGCTGCTCAACGGCGTGCCGCAGCGCGAGCAGTAGGGCACGACCTTCAAGCCCTTGTAGAGCAGGTCTTTGCTCCACAACTGCTTGAGAATCCACCACACGCTCTCGATGTAGTCGTTCGTGAACGTGACGTAAGCGTTGTCGAGATCTGTCCAGTACGCCATACGCTCGGTGAAGCGTTCCCACGCGGCGATGTTGCGCAAGACACTGTTACGGCACTTCTCGTTGAACTCGGCGATGCCGTATTCCTCGATCTGGCGCTTCTGCGTGAAACCGAGTTCCTTTTCGATCGCCAGCTCGACGGGCAAGCCGTGCGTGTCCCACCCGCCCTTGCGCAGCGCGTAATAGCCGCGCATCGTCTTGTAGCGCGGGAAAATGTCCTTGAAAGCGCGCGCCAGCACATGATGCACGCCGGGATTACCGTTGACCGTCGGCGGACCTTCAAACGTGACGTAACGAGGCGCGTCGCGGCGTTCTTCCATTGAGCGCTCGAAAATGCGGTTCAAGCGCCAGAAATCGAGCTGTTCGCGCTCCAGTTTCTGAATATCGACTTTCGGGTTGACTGCCTTAAACATGAGTCCTCTCCATGGGAATGTGCACAGGTTAACAGGATTGAACAGACGTGCCCTGTATTCGCATGGAGGGGGCAATCGACCGTGATGTGAGCGTACTCCTCAGCATCACGGGTACACCTCCTTAAATGGGAAAGACCGGGTCGGGTTGGAGCAAAACTGACTTTTATTATCCCTCAAAAACGCATGGAGGGAAAGATTCAAACGGAAGAACAGTTTCTACTGTGGTCCGGTGCCGATCCAGTAGACTTCGCGCTCAAGCTGGAGAATAGCGGGAGTATCCGGCGAGGTGTTGTCACGGACGACTTCCGCCGCCCACTGGGAATGGAAAATCGAGAAGTCGTCACCGCCGCGGCAGCGGGCGACAAGACTTGTGTCCAAGCCATACGTCTCGGCGTCAACGGTCGATCCGCACTGCATCGGCGCGATATTGCACGACGCGCCGATCGACAGGTAGTACTCGGCAAGTTCACACGGGGATGCGGCGGACGTATAGCGCCACTTGTCGACGCCATACGCCTCGCTCTCGTGGCTGACCTGCGTCACGTTGGGAGGAAGCGGCGGCAGCGGCGGCATGATCACGCCGTAGATCACGCGCAAGAGGTTGAAGCCGACGATGATCGCCGGAATGGTGACAGCCGCCAGAATGATCAGCGTTACGAGCGGCAGCCGGCGCGTCGCTCGCGGTTCTGTCTCAGGGCTGCCACTGCTGCTCATATTTGATCACCGTCATGCCTTCGGCATCATAGAACGGATCGGGGTCGGGCAAGCCGGGATAGATCAGCACCAGCGTGTACTGCGTCGAACCAAACCCCGACCGGTCGAACATGCAGCGCACCTGAAATGGGACGACGCTTTCTGAACGCGACGATGCTCTGACGACCGAGTCGACGCGGACGCAGTGTTCGACGCTGTCGCCATAATGTTCATTCATTTTCTGCTGGTAGTAGCCGACAACCCTCTCGGCGTCGTCTGCCGCGCGGTAAAACACGTCGCGCGAGGTCGCCTGCACGTCGCGCATCCCCCAGTATTCCGCGCCGGGATAGAGCTCGACTTCGTAGGGCGACTTGCGCGACGATTGATCGACGAAGAATGACGCCACACCCGCAGCGACGATGACGATGCCGACGATTCCGGCGATCAGTCCGATGCGGACAACGGATAATCCACGT
>JAEVZT010000647.1 GCA_023392115.1 Chloroflexota bacterium | reverse complement strand
ACCCGCCCGCGCATTTCGTCGGGCGTGTGCGTGAAGACCAGTGTATGACGGATGACGACGCTGATATTGTCAAGCGCCCCAAGCAGCGCCAGCATCGCCAGTGACAGCAGGAACGAGGTTGAGAGTCCGAAGACAATGGTCGCAATGCCGAATCCTGCCACCGCGAACAGCAGCGTTCGCCCGGCGTGTTGGAACGGCGGACGGCGAGTCAGGTACGTCACCATGAGCAGCGCGCCGACCGACGGCGCGGCGCGCAGAATGCCAAGACCGGTCGCGTCGACGTTCAGAATGTCTTTCGCGAAGATCGGCAGCAGGAAGGTCGCGCCGCCGAATAACACGGCGAACATGTCGAGCGTGATCGACGCCAAAATCACCTGCTCGTTGCGGACGAAGCGCCAACCTGCCTTGACGGCTTCAACCGGCGTTTCCGTAGTGACGGCGTAATTACTGCGCACGTTGCGCAGCAGCAGCAGCGCCGTGACGAGCACCGCCCCTGCCAGCGCATTGACAAGATAGACCGGCGCTGCGTGTCCGGCAAGTCCGATGACGAATCCGCCGACTGCTGGACCCAAGATCGCGGACATCTGCCACACCGTCGAGTTCCATGCGGCGGCGCTGAAAAAGTCTTCAGGCGGCACGACTTGCGGCGTAAGCGCTGCTTCCGCAGGGTTGTTAAAGGCGCGTGCCGTGCCAATCATAGCAAGGATGGTGTACAGGATCAGCAGCGGTCCGCGCGTGAAGGACAGCACAGCCAGCGCCAGAGAGCAGCCGATCAGGATGAGCTGCGAAATGAGCGTCACCTTACGGCGGTTGTAGCGGTCAGCGATGTAACCGCCAAGCAGCGAAAACAGCAGCACCGGAACAACCTGCACCAAGCCGACGAGCCCCAGCGCCAGCGGATCGTTGGTGCGCTCGTAAAGCTCCCAACCGACGCCGATGCTGACCATCATCTCGCCAATCTGCGCGATGAACCTGCCAACGATGAGCAAGCGAAAATCACGGTGGCGCAGGGCTGCATATGGGTCGCGGCGCTGCTCTTTCTGTTCAGTTTCGATCTGCATCGGTACCTTTGAATTCGTGAGGTATGAACTCGATTGGTGGCAGAAGTGTATCAGGCAAAGGGTCTGTCCAGCTAGAGCCATCTCACCTTTAGGTCTGAAATGATGACAATGGGCAGTCTGCGACTATCACATCCATCGCGCGGTTACGTGGTGATTCAGCCGACAGCGTACAAATCGGAAACCTGCGGCAAAACCGCTCGCTGTTAAGGGGGCTTTACATTTAATTAAAGTGTGCTTAAAATGTTCTCGCTAGTTTTCTTTGATTAGAGCCTGTTATTTCAACGTGAGGACATATGAGAAAGAAAGCATTCGCCCTCGTTCTACTGTTCATCCTTGTCTCCCTCACCTCAATTCAAGTTATTTACGCGCAGGGTGACCTCGGCTCCGAAGATAATCCCATTCAAGTCTTTTTTGTCCCCTCGGTTGAGGCACAGACCATCATTAGCGGCGGCGAAGTTATGGCGGAAGCGCTGGAATCAGCGACCGGCTTGAACTTCGAGGTTTTCGTGCCGACGTCGTATGCAGCGACCGTCGAAGCGATGTGCGCCGCGCCGGAAAGCTCGATGGGCTTCATTCCGGCAGCCGGTTACGTTATCGCCAGCGAGTGCTGCGGTGTTGAGGTGGCAGCCGCCGCCGTCCGCAACGGCTGGAACGTCTACTGGGCAGCGTACATCGTGCGCCGCGACAGCGACATTTACACGTTTGGCGACCTCGAGGGGCGCTCGTGGGCATACCCGGACGCCGGGTCGACGTCAGGCTTTGTCGTCCCGTCGGTCGAGCTGCAGGCGGCAGGCATTGAACCCGGCGAGTTCGTCGAGGCTGGCGGTCACAATCAGGTGATTCAGGCGGTCTACAGCGGCGAGGTCGACTTCGGCACGACCTTCTTCAGCCCGCCGCTGGTACCCGGCGCGCCGTGGCAAATCGGCGACCTGCCCGAACCCTACGATCTGACGGTCGATGAATCGCGCATCAGCGAAGACGGCAACTTGTTCGTCGGCGATGTTCGCGTCCTCGACGCCCGCGCTAACCTGCGCGAAACTGCGCCCGACGTGGTCGATCAGGTACGCATCCTGCGCCTGAGCGCCGCCATCCCGAATGACACGCTTAGCTTTGGTCCTGACTTCCCGGATGAGTTGCAGCAGCAGATCATCGACGCGCTGCTCGCCTTCGCCGAAACCGAAGAATGGACGCAGTCAATCGGCAGTCAAGACTTCTACGATTGGAGCGGTCTGGCTCCGATCACCGATGAGACCTATAACTCGGTGCGTTTGCAGTTCGAGATTCTGGGGCTGACCGAAGCCGACATTTTCGGCGGCTGAGCCCGGGACACTACAGCGGTTTTCGATGCGGGCAGGGGGCGACCTCTGCCCGTAACGCTAAATAGGTAGCTTCATGCTCATTATTGAGAACCTCACCAAAGTCTACGACAACGGCTTGGTTGCGCTTGACAATCTCAGCCTCGAAATTCCCGATGGACAGTTCGTGGCGATCATCGGTTTGAGCGGTTCGGGCAAGTCAACGCTCCTGCGCTGCATCAACCGCCTGATCAACCCGACTAAGGGTCGGATAATCTGGGACGGTATTGACATCACCGCCGCCACCGACGACGAACTGCGTCAAATTCGCCGGCGCATCGGCATGATTTTCCAGCAGTTCAACCTCGTCAAGCGCTCGAGCGTGCTGACGAACGTCATGTCAGGTCGCTTAGGCTATGTCAGCCCAATTTACAGCGTTTTCAACTACTTTCCCCCATCCGAAAAAGACCGCGCTGTCGCCGCGTTGAAGCGCGTCGGCATCGCCGATAAGATGAACAGCCGTGCCAGCGACCTCAGCGGTGGACAGCAGCAGCGCGTCGGCATCGCGCGTACGCTTATGCAAGACCCGGAACTGATCCTCGCCGACGAGCCGGTGGCGAGCCTCGACCCGGCGACCTCGCATTCAGTCATGAAGTATCTCGAACTGCTCAACCGGGAAGACGGCTTGACGATTCTGTGCAGTCTGCACTTCTTGAGTCTCGCGCGCGCATACTCGCACCGCGTTGTCGCGCTGAAAGACGGGAAACTCGAATTCGACGGATCGCCCAAAGACATAGATAATGACCGTTTCAAGATGATCTATGGTGAAGATGCCGTCGAGGTCGAGATCCATTAAGAGGACGCGATGAAAGATCAATCTCCTAACCGCTCGCGTGCGGCATTGAAACGACTGCTGATCGTCCTCGCGTTCGCTGCCGTGTTCGTCATCTTTTCCTACGGTTGGACGGTCACCGACATTGACCTTTCCGTCCCACAGCAGCCAACGCGCCAGCAGAACGTCAGCAATGCCCTTCGAGAACTGCTTTCGCCCAACGTCTTCGTGCAAGAATACGATATTCGCTCGGCGACGACTCCCGTCCAAATGGGTTGCCCTGATGGCTTCGCGCAGCCCGACGTGCCGATCGGAACCGATCCGGTGATCGTCGTCACGCCGGCGTGCGCCAACAGCGGCGATATGGTGACTGTTGAGGGCTACAATTTCCAACCCGACTCGCTTGCGCGTGTCAACTGGATCGCTACTGACGGCGAACGGCGCACGCGCCAGATCAACGGCACAAGGACAGAGAACTTCACGACTGACGCCAGCGGCGGCTTCAGCGTGGAAATTGAAGTGCCGCGCATTCGCGGAGCGGCGGGCGAGACTCACAACGTCGAGGCGCAGGGACGCTTCCCGGTCGGTTCGCCGCAGTTGAGCAGCACGACCCGCTTGGTCGGCGAGAAGATGGTCGAGACGATCTTCCTCGCGCTGATTGCGACGGCAATCTCAATCCTGCCGTCGGCAGTTCTCAGCTTCTTTGCCGCGCACAACCTGATGCGCCCCGTACGCATGCCGCTCGGCAGCCTACTCGTGAGCGTCACCCTGCTCCCGATCGGCTTGTTGATTGGCGCGCTGCTGCTCAGTCCCATTGGGACGACAATCCTTGATTTGGGCAGGACGACTGCATCGGCACAAACCGCCGGCATTGGGCTTCTCCTGTTCGGGACGGTTGTGTCGGCTGACCGCTTGCGCCGAAGCGCCACCACAGCGCCGCCAAGCCGCGGACGTGAAATTCTGAATACAGTGCTCGTCGGGATCGCCGCCGTTGCGTTAATCGCCCTCGTCGGGCGCATCGGACTGCTCGCGGAAGGTGTCTTGACTGACGGGATTCTCAGCTACGTCGGCACGTTCCTCGGCTCTATCGGCGAATTGATCGAACTCTTGATCGTCCCGGTCGCGGGAATCGTCGGCGCGTTCACGCTGTCGTCTATCGGCACACAGCTGACGCGCGACGCGCTCAAACATATCAGCATTGGCATGAGCCATGTCCTCGGCGCGGCGCTCGGCGCGGTCGCCGGTGCGCTGCTGATGTTCATCATGGCGGTTATCGGCATGGGCGCGGCATGGCTAGGGTTGATGGCACCGCTGGCGGCGGCGGGGCTGGCGATGCCTCTGCTACCCGCACTGTACCGCCGGTTTGCCAGTCGTCAGGAAGAGGGTGAACTACCCGGACGCGTTGACCGCTCGGCGAGTGCGACGCTGGCATGGATCGGCGCGATCGCCGCCTTCCTGATCACGTACTCTGTCCTCAACGTGCAGCGCGCGCTGGTCGAGGGAACGCTGCCCGCTCAAGTGCCGGCATTCACCATTGGCGACTTCACGATTTACCGCTACATGCTCAATGCTATGCTCATCGGCGCGGTGCTTGGCGGTGTTGCATCCGGGCTGGCGGGAACAAAGAGCGTGTTCCCAATCGGCAACGTGCTGTACAACGTCACGCGCACAACGCTGAACGCGCTCCGCTCGATCGAGCCGCTGATCATGGGTTTGGTCTTCGTCATCTGGGTCGGTATTGGTCCGTTTGCCGGTGTGCTTGCGCTGGCACTGCATTCGATCGCGTCGCTCGGCAAGCTGTATTCTGAGCAGATCGAAAACATCGACTCGGGACCAATCGAGGCGCTGCAAAGCACCGGCGCGAACCGCCTGCAGACGATCATGTACGCCGTCGTTCCGCAGATCATCCCGCCGTACATTGCCTTCACGATGTACCGCTGGGACATCAACGTCCGCATGTCGACCATCATCGGCTTCGTCGGCGGCGGCGGCATCGGTTTCTTGCTCCAGCAGCAGATTAACCTGCTTCGCTACCGTGACGCGGGCGTTGCCGTCGTGGCGATCGCGATTGTCGTGTCGATCCTCGACTATGCCAGCGCTGCTATCCGCCAGCGCTACACGTAGAAGCAGCACGGGGCGACCGAACAAGTCGCCCCGGCACAACTTTCACCCTACTCTTCTGCTCCAACCTCGATAGTTTTCGCTTGCGATCGCCGTATGCTCGTTCCCGGAAACGCCAGCCGTCGCAGCTGCACCGTCAGAATGCCGACCACGGCGAGAATCAAGCCAACCCCCGTTT
>JAEVZT010000067.1 GCA_023392115.1 Chloroflexota bacterium | reverse complement strand
ACCTCGAAGACGATGCCGAAGACCTTGATGCCATGCTTCTGGCATTCGCGGATGAACTCACTGTCGTTGACGAAGCCGTAAACGCGGAAGCGCGGGTCGATGTGTCCAAAGGCTTCCTGCTCAAGATAGGGCAGGGAAATTGAGCCGCCGCCGAGCGCCGACCAGACGAGCACCGTCGCGTGGTAGGCGCGCAGATCGTCGACCATTTTCAGTCGCCGTGCGGGCAAGCTCGGGTGATAGTTGTGCTGGCGCGGAAACCACGCATCGAAGTATACGCCGCGTTCCATGTGGGATTCCTCTATTCTCCGATGATCGGGCTTGGCGTCATTTCGCCGACCCCTTCGTCGTTGCCATCCGCGCCGCGCACGAACGAGAAGCGCGGCTCCTGCGTCTGTCCTGATCCCCCGTAAACGCTGCCGTAAAAGCCTTCGATCCGCTGCACGGCGCTCCGGCTCCAGTCGATCAATGCCTGTCGAACGTCAGGCTTGTCGTCCGTGAACTTGCGAATCCAGTTGGTGGCGAGCTTGACGTGCGTCAGCTCGTCCGCCTGCAGGTAGTCTGCCAGATCGGCGATGCGGTGATAGCCGCGCGCTTCGGCGTGCTCGCGCCACTGGCGGAGCGTGCTCATCAGGTTGCGTTCCGCCCAACTGTTGGTGACGGAGATGCGGCGCAGCGGATCGTCTTCGTTCTGCATCCACCACCACGCGATGGGCCAAGGTCCATAGCCAAGCTCAGCGCCGAGTTCTTCCTCGCACGCCTTGGCGACGATTTCGATGTGGCGGGCTTCGTCCCACATCTGGTGCGCCAGTTCCATACGCATTTGCCACGGCAGTTCGGGAAACTCGGCAATCATCTTGCCCATGCGGTCGGTCGTTTCAACTTCGCCGTAGAGCAGTTGGTGGAACTTGTGCCGGAAGCCTTCGAGCGACCACTCGTCGTCTGACTGATAGGCATTGCGGAAGTCTTCGGGATCATCCGAAAACCAGAACGGCGCTTCAACCAGCGAATGTTCGAGCGGCTTGCTTCGCTTGACGAAGCGGTAGGCGCGCGTGCTCAAGCGCAGGCGTTTCGCCGGTTTGTCGGCGTCGCGCGTGCTGTGAAATGCCAGCCAGTGCGACTCGATCCCCTGACCGGTGACGCCGCCGCATTCGAGCAGACGGAGTTCAAGATCTGCCTGTACGTCCATCGCCCGCCGACGCTCGTCGCTCGTGCGCGCCAGCGATTCGAGCACCGCCTGACCCCATGCGATATGTGACTGTCCCATCGCGGCGAGCTGGCGCAGCAGGCGAACGGTCGGCGTGTCGGTCAGCGGATCGGTGGCGTCGGCGTGGTAGACGTAGGTGCTGACGAGATGCGGTTCAAGCACGCGGTAGACGGCGACCAACCGGTCGAGCGTCGACTCCATGTTCCAGACGTGCTCGCACAGCCTTGCGAAATCGTCGGTCGCAGGCTCCTGACTTTCGCGACCGGAGCGAAGCTGCTCAAGTCGCTCGCCGAGCAGATCCGCCGCCTGTGCGTGGTCGTAGACGTGATAACCGAACGTCGCCTTCATCGCGATCTGCGGCGTCGTGTGGCACCAGCCGCCGAGCATTTCCATGAGCTGAATTTCGAGATAGCGGTAGTTGGCGAGGCGCTGCGCGTTTTCGCGCACGGTGAAGCGCCCGCCGAATTCTCTACGATCGACTACAGGCATAAAGCCCCCTCGAGCAGAAAACTATCCAACAACATCAATCGGTGTAGCTTCAAAGCGAACGAGCGCCGTATCTTGTACGGCGGTGCCGCTGAGCAAGATGACCATCGCCTGCGCCCGCGCCGAATCTGCCAGCGGCGCGCCGTGCCAGACTCCCGTATTGAGCAGCACGGCTTGACCCGGAGCTACGCGGAAGACGCGGAAGCGGTCAAGCGGCGGCAACCGCTCCGGCTCATCGAGGTAGTCCGGCGGCGCGACGTAGACCAAACACTCGCCGGTCAGCGGGACGATCAACTCGTCGCTCAGCATGTGGCGTTCCGCCCAGTCGAACCGGTTGATACCCGGATCGAGGTCGAGGAAACCGATGGCGTACGGACGATCGCCACCGCGCAGGGTGACGAGTTCACCCCACCAGCGGAAGCCGGCGCCCGAAGCGGTAGGCTCTCGCCGCGGCAGTGTAATCACACTGCCGAATGGGGCAAAAGCTTCAGGTGACAGGTTTTCAACGACGCGCTGCATTGTCTACTTCTCCTTGTCGGCAGCGGGCATGCGCAGGTGGTAACAGGCGTAGGGGACAAGCTCTGGCGCTCCCGCCAAGCCCGATTGGCGCGGCGTCGCTTCAAGCAAATTGACAAGCGTGTTCGCCACGACCATCTCAATTTCGTTTTGTCCCGGTCGCAACAGGTCGGTGATCTCGATCGTGTACGGCGTCCACAACCTGACGCCCGCGCTTTCGCCGTTGATGCGGACTTCGAGCACGTCGTCGACCATTGCCGGTTCGAGGAAAACGCGCGCGCCTTCGCAGCCAGCAGGCAAATCAAACTTGCGGCGGTAGATAGCGCGCCCCGAGAAGAACGGGTAGCCCTGATCTGTCCACGAGCACGGCTGAATCTGCTTGCGCGATGCCACGATCGTCCAATCTGCCCCCCGCAGTTCGAGCGCAAAGTCGCCTACCAGCTTCAACAGATCGAGCAAGCCGTCGGTGGGGCTGGTGACGACAAGCCGCAGGGCGATGATGTTCTCCCCACGGCGCACGTAAGGCGTGATGTCGATGGCTTTCATCTGGCTGTCGATGCTGCTGCGTTCCGGTTTTGCCGTGACTGCGTCACCGTTGACGTACAAAGCCCACTCTGCACCCGCAAAGCCATCGACGATCAGGTCGAGGCGCTCAGGCACGTAGTCGGCGTGGAACTGAACCCGATACCAAACCGGAATTGGGTAGGGACGGTCGGGTTCAGCCGGAAGCTGGTATGACCACGCGCCGGGAACCATCGGTAGCCTGCCGGACGTATCGACAGAAACC
This sequence comes from Chloroflexota bacterium, assembly GCA_023392115.1. Taxonomy (GTDB): domain Bacteria; phylum Chloroflexota; class Anaerolineae; order Aggregatilineales; family Phototrophicaceae; genus Flexifilum. Next base: position 8,849 of record JAEVZT010000067.1, on the reverse strand, counting down.
TGCGTATAGTCATGAGGACTGCTGTTCTCCCTCTCATCGAGCGCGAGCCACTGACCGATCACAAGCGCATTCGGTGTCAACGGCTCGAATTCCCACTCGCCGTCGAGCGTGAGGGGTGCGGCGTCGAGGACAGCAGTCGCTTCGATCCGCTGCCCATCACCGAGGACTGCAAAGCCTGTTGCTGCCTGCCCGAAACCGCGAATTTCCCCATTGATCATCGATTCGATGGTCAGGTTGGTATCTGTGATGTGATAAGCCGGGGCAGGGCGGGTGAGGATGAAGACCGAACCGGCTGGCGGTAGGTCGATAGCGAAACGGGTCTCATTACTGTAGATGTGAAGCGGCGCGATGATCGTCTCCTGACCGGTGGACGGATCCCAGCGCACCGGCTGACACACCTGACTCAGCGTGATGGTCGCCGCCTGTGGTGAATACGTAGGGTTGACGAGGAAATAGACGTCCTGCCCATCCTTGACGCGGTGTAGGTAGAATACCTCGTCGTTGTCGACGCGAACATCGGGCTGAACGAGGCGGCTGAGGACAGTTTCGAGCGCCACCTGCACCGTCCGGCGTTCAGCGTTCACCTCGTCGGTGATGTCGACCTGCTCGCCGTCCGGCGCCGCATAGTAATAGCGGTTACGATCTTCGCCCGAGCCGACGACGAACTGCGCGCTCTCCGGTCGAAGCACTCCGTTCGCGGGCTGAAAACTGAGGGGCAGGCTGCGTGCGAGCGCGTAGCTGCGTAGGAATGCCGTATTTCCGTTCCCGTACTGCTGATAGACGACATCAATGTCGCGCTGCTTCGCGTAGTCGCGCTGCGTCTGGGCAGGGCTGACGCCGAACAGCGCCTCGACGCGATCACCAATGTCGACAATGCCGGAGTCACTAAAAGCGCGGTCGGGCAGGAATACCATCCCGAGCACCGAGCCGCCCCCGCTGACGAACGCTTCCAGCCCCTCGAGCGTTTCGAGTTTGATATGCGTCACCGGCGGCAGGATGATAAGGGAATGGGCTTCGTCGCCGACATGAACGACGCCGTCGGCGATTTCCGCGCCGGCAAGCACATCCTCGTCCAGATAGTCGAAATCGTAGTGGACGCGCAGCAGCAGATCGGTCAGGGTGTTGAAGTCGTTGACGATCCGGTCAGCCCGCGGGTTGCTCTGCTGCGGCGTGTAGGTCGCGAACACCGCGTTGATCGACCACAGGACGGCGACCTTTGCGATATGCCGCCCGCCGGACAGCAGATGACTTGTCCGGCTGATGTAGTCGGAGAACACGCCGTAGTAGTGCCACCACGGGTACTGATAGAACATCGACGGCGGCCAGTCTCGCTTGCGCGCGCCTTCGAGCGTGTAGTGGAAGCCATGCGGGTTGAGCAGGTTAACGCCAAGCGCGTATTCCCAATCGGCAATCCACTTCATGCGCTGCATTGTCGTGTCCATGAAGATGCCGCCGAACGATTCGCACAGCAGGCGCGGGCTGCGGTTCTGGTGCGCTGCCGAACTGGCGAGTTTGATGGCGACGTGCTCCGCCGGACGATCGCGGTTGCCGATAATCGGGTAGAGGTGGTCGACGCCGGTGATGTCGAGGTGCGGGTAGTGCTTGAACGGGTTGCCCTCGACGCGCACCATCATGCGCAGCCATTCTTCGTAGAGGATGTGCCCGGTGAACAGAACGCCGCGCGCCTGACACCAGTCGTGAATCTGCTTGTAATACGCCTCGCTGTAGAACTCGGTCAGCGTCGTGTAGAAGTCGTAGCGGATGCGCGCGCTCTCGGGGCTGATGTCGAAAAACAGGTCAGGCAGGCGCGGTCGCAGGTTATAGCCGTTGCGCGCCTGAAAGCGGCGCAGCATGTCTTTCGTCCACGGGACAATCGGGTTGTCGCCGCCGGTGACGTAGTAATGCATGGCGGGTTCGTCGGTATAAAACCCGATCATGGGCTTGCCGAGGTTATCGCCAACCGGATGCAGATAGGGTTCATAGCCGACGCGCAGGAATTCGGCGGTCGCTTCGGGATTGAGCGCGTCGATGTAGTAGTCGGCTTCCTTCTCGACGATGTTCATCAGCCGCCACGTGCCCGGCGGCGCTTCCCACGGGATGACGTTCTCGAACGACAGGTTCGGCGTCAGGTCGACAACTTGACCCTCGCTGCTGACGGCAAAAGCGGCGAGCGGCTTCGAACGCTCAAAGTCGATGTAGCGGCTGTCAGCGCCGGTCAAGTAGGTGAACCATGGCCCGCGCACCGTGAAATTCAAGCACTCAATGTACTTTTGCGTCAGGTCGGGACGCTCCTTGAGGACGCGCTTGTCGGCGGTGCCCGAGGGCCAGTTCATCTCGTCGTAAATCCACGTGTCGAGCCCGAGCTTCTTGGCTTCTTCAACCGCCAGCGCGATCCGGTCGAGGTACTGGTCGCTCAAGTAGGGCATTTCCAGACCAAAGCGTGCGTGCAGGATAATCCCCGGCATGCCCTTGTCGCGGAACTCGCGCAGTTGATAGCGCATCTCGTCAGGCTCAAGTTCGCCGTTGAGAAACCAGAACGGCAGAATGCCGTATTCGCGCGGCGGATGTTTGAAGTTCTCGTGGTTCAGTGGCACGTTGCGCCACGGTAGAGCGGGCATTCAGAAATCTCCAGTGCAATAAACGTCGTTCAAGCCGCGATGCGGCTCACACTTCCGGCAGCGTAATCACCGACTTGACAAATCCCGGCGGCTTCTCGTGCGATGCGGTGAAGGCTTCGTTGATCCGCTCAAGCGGGAAGCGGTGCGTAACCACATCGCTCAAACTCAGGCGACCCGACGTCAGCAAACGCATACCGATTCGCATGCCGCGCAGGATCGTCGCCTCTTCGCGGAAATGCGCGTTGTGAATCTGAAACGCCATCCAGTTCCAGTAGCCGAGCGGAATCTGGCGCGGCGCGCCTTGATGGTAGCCGACGATTACAACCTTGCCGCTCATGCGCGTGACATCGCCGAGCATGGTCAGCGGGGCTTGCGCGCCCGTGACCTCGAAGCTGACATCCGCGCCGCGCCCGTCGGTCAGCTGCTTGACGACTTCAGCCAGCGGTTCCTGCGTCACGTTGACGACATGCGTTGCCCCCATATGCTTCGCCCGATCCAACGCATCCTGCCGCGTGTCGGCGACGATCAGATGGCGATGTCCCTGAAGCGCGGCGAGTTTCTGCACCAGCGCCCCCATAAACCCCGCGCCGATGATGACGACGTCGTCGCCAAGCGAGATGTCCGCCATTTCGACGGCATTGACGGCACACGCCAGCGGCTCGGCGAGGGCTTCGTCGAGCGGAATGTCGCCCGCCGGCAGGACGTAGCGCTGGTTAACCGCGACGTACTCGGCGTAGCCGCGCCCGGTTACCCATGCGACGACGCGGTCGCCGGGCTGAAAACCTTCGACTGCCGATCCGATTTCCTCGACAATCCCGCTGACCTCGTGACCGAGGTAACGCGGGTAATGCTGTCCCTCGCCGCCGAGAAACGGCTCCATATCCGAGCTGCACACGCCACAAGCGGCGACCCGCAGCAGCAGTTCGTCCGGCTGAGTCGACGGCAGCGGCGCGTCGATGATGTCAAAGTGACGTGGTTCGCGGAGGAGCGAAATTCTCATGACAGCATCCTTGCATGTCTCAACGCAGTATCACGGCGCGCATCGCCGGCAGCGGAATCTTCAGCGGTGACCCATCGACCGGCGCGATTTGTTCGCCGGTGATCAGGTCTTCAAATGACTCCTTATCGCCGAGGGCGCTGAACTCGTCAGGCAGCGTGACCTCGACCTCGTGCGCCTCGTTTGAGAAATTCAGCAGCACCAGCAGCGGATCGCTTCCGTCGGCGGTGTAGCGCAGGTAGCCATAGACCTGAACGTGCGGTTCGACCTGCAAAATGGTGAACTCGCGCGAGTATAGACTAGGCGTCGTCCGGCGCAGCGTGATCAGCGTCCGGTGATAGTCAATCAGACCCGGATACTGCTCGCGCCATGAAAGCGAGCCGCTGTCGCCATACGGCGTGAACGCCTCGCCGACTTCGTCGCCGGTGAAGACGCACGGGATTCCCGGCAGGGTCAGCAGTAGGGCGGTCGCGACCCGTGTCATGTCAACGCCATGCCGCGTCACGAAGCGCGCGCCGGTGTCGTTGTTGTTGAGGAAGCGGAAAATCAGCGCGTCGGGGTGGAAACCGTTGCGCAAATTCGTCAACGCGGCGTTGAGGTTGAAGGTGAGCAGCTGGGGACCTTCCCAGACGAGTTCCCACGCCCATTTGCCAAGCTGTCCCGTCCAGTCGTAAGCGGCGTCGAAGCCGTTGGTAAAGTAATATTCGTCGCGCGCGCTGGCTTCGGCGAGTAGCAGCAGGTCGGGCTTGATCCGTTTCAGAGCGCGACGCCACTGGATCCAGAAGTCAGGGCGGCGCTCGCGGATGCCCCACGCCACATCGACGCGGAAGCCATCAACATCGTACTCGCGTACCCAGTACTCAAACGCTTCGAGCATCCAGCGGCGCACGCCGGGATTCTCGTAATTGAGGTTGGGCAAATGCCGCCAGTCGAAGTAGTAGGTGTAGCTGCCGCTTTCGTCACGGTCATAGAAGTCCCAGTAAGGCGACTCCGTGCCATGACTCAAGGCGTGCTCGAAGTACGGGTGCTGGCTGGACGAGTGGTTAGGAACAAAGTCCATGAGCACGCGAATCCCGCGCGCGTGCGCTTCGTCGACCATCCGCCGAAAATCGTCATTCGTCCCGTAGCGCCCATCGACCTCGAAGTAGTTTACAACCGCGTACCCGTAATCGCCCGCTGGCGAGTCGTTTACCGGCGCTAACCAGAGCGCGTTGATGCCGAGGTCGGCGAGGTAGTCGAGGCGATCGATCACGGCTTGGAAACCCGGGCTGCCGAAATTGCGCGGGATCGTCCCGTAGACGACGGTGCTTTCAACCCAGTCCGTGTTTTCCGTATCCCAATCGTCGAGTTCAGGTTCACCGCCGGCAACTCTGAAATAGGTCGTACTCTTGTCGGTGCTGCCGTTGGCGTCCGTGACTTGAAGCGTGATGTAGTACTCGCCGTCGACGGCGGGAGCAGACAGAACGAGCCGATCCGCCTCGACCTGTTCGAGTGCTTGACCGGCAAGCGCGACGGGTTCCTCAATTGTGAGAGGCGCGGGGTTATCCGCTCGTGTCGTCCACAAGTACGTCGCAACCGGCGACGCGCTGCTGGCGGACGCTTCGCTCTGGGTTCCGTCGACGATGATGCGATTGTCTTGAAGCTCGATGTGGATATTCGATCGGGGTACATCGCGCAGCATTCCCGTAAGAGTGACGCTTTCTGACATCGTTTCCTGTCCGTTGGTGTGACGGCAAAGCGCCGTGATGACGTTTTCGCCCGCTTGCAGCGGAATGGTGGCGGTGAATGTCGTTCCGGAGAGCATTGCCGGGAACATGCTGCCGTTGACGTGCAGCTCGATGGCGTCACAGTCCTCCGCGCCGACTTCACCGGAAACGGCATGCTGCCATGCCCAGATTTCGCCATCGACGCCGTTAAGCTGGATGTTGAAGGGATCGTCCTGACGCCACGACAGCCGCGCGCTTGCAGTCCCCGCGACGACGATCACGCCTGACCATAGAAATTGCCTGCGAGAGAGTCCGCGTTCGTTCATTGATCTATTTCATCCCTGTCTGGGCGATACCGCGAATGAAGTACCGCTGGAACAGCAGGAAAATGAGCAGGATTGGCAGCGTCGCGACGCCCGAGCCGGCGAATACTAAGTCCCAGACAGTCCGGTTTTTGACGACAAACAGGGCGAGCCCGACCGGAAGTGTTCGCAGGTCGGGGCTGCTGATCGTGATCAGGGGCCAGAAGAAGTCGTTCCAGACGTAAGTGAATGTGAAAATCCCCATCGCCGCGAGCGCCGGACCGCTCAGGGGCACGATGATCTGCCAGTAGATGCGAAATTCGGACGCCCCGTCGATTTTCGCCGCATCGAGCAGTTCGTCAGGGATCGTCTTCATGTATTGTCGCAGCAGGAAAACGCCGTAGATGCTGGCGGCGCCGGGGATGATCAGCCCCGTGTACGAGTCCAACCAGCCGTGCCCGCCGTTGCCAAAGATGTCGTTCCCGCCCGCCAGCGGAATATGCAGCAGGATGAGATACGCCGGAATGAGGGTGACCTGTCCGGGTATCATCAGCGTGCTCAACAAGACCGTAAAGATTTTGTCGCGACCGGGGAAGTTGCGCTTGGCGAACGTATATGCCGCGAGCGAATTGAAGAACAGCTGTAGGAAGGTTACGGCGAGGGCGATAAAGGCACTGTTGAAGAACATGCGCCCGAGGTTCTGCGTCCGCAGGAAGTTCTCGTAGTTCTCAAGCGTGAACTGCTCAGGTATCCAGTTCGGCGGAAAGTCGAAGATGTCGGACAGCGGCTGCAGCGATGCAGAGAACATCCACGCCCATGGCGCGATGAAGACGATCGCCCCGACTGTGGCGAGCACGTAGACCGCAGTCTTGCCGAGGTTTTCAGCCAGCTTGCGGTTTTGTGCAGCACGCCGGTCTTCAATTCGGATCAACGGAGCCTGTTTGGTCAGGTCCATGCGCAACCTCTTTCACACGGGTACTCACGGGCACGCGGCGCTAGTACGATACGTCTCTCCGCATCACGCGCAGCTGAATCACGGTGAACACGAAAATCATGGCGAAAAGCGCGTAGCCAATCGCGGAGGCATAGCCCATGTCGAAGTGACGAAACGCCTTCTCGTACAGGTAGTAGCCGATGGTCGACGTACGTCCAAGAGGACCGCCGCTCGTCATGATGTAGATCTGGGCGAAGATCTGGAAAGAGCCGATCACTGACGTGATAAACAGGAAAAACGTTGTTGGTTTCAGCAAGGGAATCGTAACGTGGATTAGGCGCTGTAAACTGCTCGCGCCGTCCACCTTGGCGGCGTCATAGTATTCTTCGGGGATCGCCTGCAGCCCTGCCAGATAGATCACCATGTGGTAACCGGCGCCGCCCCAAATGCTCATGATGATGACGGCGGGCATGGCGAGGCTGGGATCTGCCAGCCACAGCAGCGGTCTGTCAATAAGCCCGAGCTGGCGCAGGTAATAATTCAGCAAGCCAAAGTCGCCTTGATAGACCCATTTCCATATGATTGCGGACACTACCAGCGGCGTGATCGTCGGTAGATAGTAGAAGGTGCGGAAAAGCCCGCGCAGCCGTATCTTTTGGTTCAGCAGCAGCGCGATCGAAAGCCCCGCGATCATGGTCAAAGGGACGGAGAACGCCACGTAATAGACCGTATTGAGCACCGCCTGATGAAAACGCCTGTCGGTCAGCAGTCGGAGATAATTCTCCAGCCCGACAAACGTCTGCTCAGTGTCGACGATATTCCACTCGTGGAAGCTGAGAAAGAATGAGAACACGAGGGCAAATGCGGTGAAAATGCAAAAGAGAATGATCACCGGCGAGATGAACAGATAGGCTGTCCACTCTCTTCGCATCAAGTACAGGGTGCGCCGTATCCCTGACTGGGGCGGCTTGAATGCCGACGCGCTGTTCGCTGCTACTGCCATCTTTGCGTACCTCAAAGGGCGAATGGGCGCTGAAGGTCAGGCAGTCAGCGCCCATTATCGGTCGAAAAGTTCAGTTAGTCGGCAACCAGCGCTTCGCCTTCGGCTGCTGCTTCGACAACCGCCGTCGCGCCGTCGATTTCGCCGTAGATCGCGCGTGCGAGCTGCTCGTTGAGAACCTGTTCAATTTCGCCCATACGCGGCTGCTGAATGTCGCTGAAGACCGCGCATTCCATCATCGAGGCGAATCCCTGCATAACCGGATTGCCCTCAAATGTCGCCGGGTCTTCAAGGAGCGAGCGCAGCGGTGGCAGGAGGGTGGTGGGTGCTTCAGGCGTGCCAAGGTTGAGGTAGCGCATGTTTTCGGGCGCGGAAATGTATTCGACCCACTTCCATGCCGCATCCTTGTTGGCGCTCTGCTCGAAGATCACCAGCGCGTCACCGGCGATCGTTGTCGCGCAGCGCGCATCAACCGGCAGCGGTGCGGTCGCCCACAGCCCCTCTGCTTCGGGGAACTCACTTGACAGGACGCCGGCAAACCACGCGCCCGCGATGTACATGGCGACGTTCCCTTGCGCAAACGCCACGCGACCATCCCACGAGTTGGACTGAAGCAAATCCGGCGGCGCATACTGCGCCAAACTCACGTAAAAGTCGGCGGCGCGCTGTCCAGCTTCGCTGTCGAAAACGATGTCGGTCGGGCTGGCGAGGATGTCACCTCCCGCCTGCCACAGCCATGGATACCAGTAGTAAGCGGCTTCCGGCGCGAAAATGGCGACGCCGTACTGCTGGTTCGCCGGATCGGTGAGCTGCTCGGCAGCGGCGAGGAATTCATCCCACGTGGTTGGCGGGTTTTCGATGCCGGCAGCCTCGAACAGGTCAGTTCGGTAGAACAGCCCTGTCGTCTCGGCGCGAATCGGCAAGCCATAGATGCTCTCTTCGAAGGTTGCCACGTCGAGGAAAGCCGGAACGTAGTCATCAAGGTTTACACCACTGCTTCTGGCGATGTAGTCGTCGAGATTCGCCAGCGCGCCGCGCACCGACAGTTCGCCGGTTGTGCTCAAGTCGATGTATGCAGCATCGGGGGGATTGTTCGCGCCGAGTCGGGTGAGCAGGGTGGTTCGCATTTCTTCGGCGGGGATGTCCTGAAACTCGATGGTGATGTTGGGATACAGCGCCTCAAATTCCTCTTTCATCACCTGCCAGTCGGTATTGCCGCCGACCCATGACGCGAACGTCACGGTGACGGGCTCCGCGGGGGTTGGTACATCCGGGCTGAGATTGCCGAGATC